>NZ_JBQTGR010000002.1:0-28587 GCF_052446065.1 Leucobacter shiyiweii
GAACGGCGCCCGGAGGGGCCGCCGATGTGCCGCACAGGATACAGGGGCAAGGAGAACGGCAGGAGAACGGGCCCACCCCTTCAAGGGGGCAGGTTCACCCGCCCGATCCGCGGAGCCTGTCCCGATCCGCGGGCGGATGCCGGTGGAACGGACGCGGATCGGGACAGGAGACGCGGATCGGGCGCGACGGCGGGGGTCACACCTCGGTCGCGAGGAGCTCCGAGAGGTTCGCGTCGACCGCCGCCAGGTACTCCGGGTTGAAGCCGAACAGGCCGAAGTGGCCGGCGATCGAGGGGAGCACCCGCAGCTCGGCCCCGGGGGTGAGCTCCTGCTCGGCGCGGGCGTCCTGCACGGGGAAGAACATGTCGTGGTCGATCGGCATCACGAAGGTCTTCGCGGTGACCCGGCCGAGGGCCGCCGCCAGGTCGCCCCCGGTGTTGCGGGCGACGTCGCCGCGCTGCCACTTCCAGCCCATCGTCAGCAGCGCGTTGGGGTCCATGAGCTGGAACAGCGCGCGGATGAAGCCCGCCTGGAAAATCTGGAAGTCGTCGGTTGTCTCGCCGTCGAGCATCGGGATCGCCTTCCAGAAGCCGCTCTTCCAGAAGTCGGTGGACAGGCCCATCACCGCCCAGATGTCGGCGTGGCGGCCGAGGCCCGCTGCGACATCCGAGTGCGAGGCGTACTCCCCGCCCGCGAACCCGGGATCGCTCGTGATGGCGTCGAGCAGCGTCTGGGTGAACAGGAAGTCGTGCGGGGTGTTCTGGGCGGTGCCGGCGATCGGCGCCGCGCGCAGCACCTTCTCGGGGAAGCGGACCGCCCACTCCCAGGTCTGCTGGGCGCCCATCGACCCGCCCACGACGAGGGCGAGCCGCTCGATGCCGAACACCTCGCGCAGCAGCTGCTCCTGCGCGCGCACGTCGTCGCCGATGCGCACCTTCGGGAACCGCGACATCGCGATCGACGGGTCGTCGGCGCTGTGCGGCGAGGTCGACAGGCCGTTGCCGATCTGGTTCACGATGACGATGAAGTACTTCTCCGGGTCGAGCGCGCGGCCGGGTCCGATGTACACCTGCTCCCAGGTCTGGTGGGTGCCGGAGAACCAGGTGGGGATGAGGACGGCGTTGCTGCGGTCCTCGTTGAGCGTGCCGTGGGTGGCGACCGCCAGCTCGAGGTTCGGGATGACCCCGCCCTCCTCGAGCTCGAACCGGCCCAGCGCGTGCAGCTCGTAGGGGCCCTGTGCTGCGGCGCTGTAGAAGGGGTTGTCGATGGGCATGCCGACCTCCTTGTCGGGGCTTCAGGTGAGGCCGAGCCTAGGGGTGCATTTGTCCCGCGTCAAGTAGTTGGCAGGGTTTCTTCTCTTTCGAAGTTGGGGATGGTGGGGTCGGCCAGGCCGAGGTGCACGTCCATCGGCCGGTTCCAGGCGATCGCTTCGTGCGGGCGGACGGTGTTGTACTCGGTCCGGTAGTCCTCGGCCCGCTCGACGAGCGTCAAGGCGTCGGGGATCTCATCAAGGAACAGTCGCTCGTACTTCAGCGTCCCGAACCCGCGTTCGCGTGACCCGTTCTGCCCGGGCGTGCGCACCCTGGTGCGCACGTGCCGCAACTCGGGGTGGCGCATGATGAACAGCTCGAAGTTCAGCGAGCGGAACGGGCCGCCGTTGTCGGTGACGATCGTGAGGACCGGCAGCAGTTCGCCGGTGTCGGGGTCGATGGGACAGGTGTCGACGAGCGGGTGCCCGAACATGGCCTCGTAATCAGCGAGGGCCAGCTCGATCGCGGCGATCGCGTCGTACTGGTTCGCGGTGGGCGAGGTATGGAACGGATACTCGACCTTTGAGAACCAGTCGCGGCACCCCGCGATCCGCCACGTCCCGCCGGTGGTGGTCTCGAACTCGCTGAAGTCCAGCTGCCACACCTGGTTCGGCCCGGTCGGAGTGCGCGTGAATGCGGCCTTGCGCTCCGCCGCGAGCTGACGGCGCTGCTTCTGATACTCCGACGGCAGGATCAGTCCGTCATCGCGCAGCAGCCGCAGCACCGTCGCCTGCGACACCACATGACCGTCGTGACGGGTCAGTGCCCAAATCTTCCGGTGCCCCCACGCCGGGTGCGCCAGCGCATGCTTGGTCGCGAGTTCGCGCGCCGCGTCCCGCGCGGGCTGCGGCCACGGACCCTTCGGCGGCCGCTGCGTTCTCGCCTTCGCCTGCCAGCGGCGATACGAGCGTTCGGGCACGCCGATCAGCTTGCAGAACCTCGACGTCGGCATGCCCGCCTGAAGACGGATCACCTCGAGGTCCTCGAAGGGCCCAAGCGGCCCTCCGCACTCTTCTTCCAGACACGGATCTCGACCGCGGCCTCACCGAGTGCCTGGGTCAGATCCGCGACCTCCGCCTCAAGCTGCTGCTCGCGGGTCGAGGGCCCCGACTTGCCCGCCGCGAGACCCGTCTTCCCCGCCTCGAGGAAGTCGGCCTTCCACCTGCCGATCGACTGCTCAGACACCTTCTCGCGCCGGGCTGCCTCAGCGATCGTGACCTCGCCGGCGAGGATGCTCAGCACGATCCTCGTCTTCTTCTCCACCGGAATCACTGGTGGTCTTCCCATGTCGGACTCTCCGTTCAGGACTCAACTAACAGCCCTGCCACATAGTCTGACGCGCGACATGGCTGACCTCATCCGCTCCCGAGCTTTCTACCGCGATGGCCTCGGCTTCGAAACTCCCAACAACGAAGAGAACCCCGAAATCGTGTTCTTCGACAACGGAGGCACCAAACTCGAACTCTTCCAGAGAGAAGAACTGGCCGCAGACATCGGTGGAGACAGCCCGCCCACTACCTCAGACCCCGCCGCAGCCTTCAACGGCATCACCCTCGCCTATAACGCGAAAACGAAAGAGGAAGTCGACGCGATCTTCGCAAAGATCGAAAGCATTGGAGGCACCATCGCCAAGGCCCCCGAACTGGTCTTCTGGGGCGGATACAGCGGCTACTTCCGCGACCCGGACGGCTACTACTGGGAAGTTGCCTACGCCGACGATTGGAAGTTTGATGCCAACGACATGCTTATCATCGAACAGTCTGGCTAACCCTCAGATCGCCTCGACGTGGTGAAACTCTTACTCACCGAGGATTAAGTAGTTACCGGCCGAGGCTGGGGCCGCCTCGGTATTGGCCCGGATGGTGGCGAGTTGGGCGGTAGGGGTCGTGCTGCCGGAGTCGTTCAGCGCGTTCGCGCGCGAGCTGCTTTTCGCGTGCCGCGTGCTCTGCTGCGGCCTGGTGCTTCGTCTGCACTCGTTCGGCGGCTTGAGCGGTGGGAAGCTGGCGTAGCTCGACGGCCTCGGCTCGTGCATCGGTGGCACGGGCGCGCCATTCTTGCGCGTACCGAGTTGCACGGCGCTCCCCGCTCTCGGCCGTCATCACATGCGCGGCGGGGTCGTTTCGGAATACTCGGCGGGCGAGGCCGGACGCTTCGAGCGGGTGCCGCTCGCGCGCGGTGCCCAGCTCGATCTTCGCGGCGGTTGCGGCTTTGCTCGCGTCGCGCACCTGGGGGTTTTGGCCGGCGCGCTGCTGGCTGACGCGCTCGACCCAGCTCTCGACCTCGTGCGGCCCCCACGGGGCGCTGCCCCAGCGCTGCTCAACGCGGCCGCGCGCCTGCTCCCACTCGCTCGTAGCAGCCTGGGCGTCGCGCTCGGCACGCCGGCGACTGAACCGGCCGGCGCTGCGCGCTTCCTGCTGCGCCTGCGTCGCGCGCTCGCGCAGCACAGCGACCTCGGCCCCGGCGGTCTGAGCTTCGGTGTGCAGCGGGGCGAGGGCTTCGGTGTGCGCCTGCTGCGCGGTGGCCTGCGTCGTCTCCGCGACCTGTTCGAGCTGGTGCAGCTCGGCGGTCTGCTGCTCGCACAACCTGGCGAACTGCCCGGCTGCATCGTTCCAGACGGCGGCCTGCTGCTCGGCGTGTGCAGCTTCGCGGGTGAGCTGGTCGACCTCTTCGGCCACGGTCGCGGCGTCGCCGGCGATGATGCCGTGCATGTCGCGCTCGGCTTGCTTTCGGGCTTCGTCGAGGCCACGGTCTGAGCTGTCGCGGGTGAACGCCTCGACGAACTGCTCGCGGGCATCTTGCTCGTCGACGGCGACGACGTGCAGCACGTTCGCGTCGCGGCCGCGCGTCATGCCGACGTAGACGCCGGCGGCATCCATCTCGTCGGAGAGCACCGCGTGCGCGGTGTCGACGGTCATGCCCTGCGCACCGTGCCCGGTGACGGCGTAGGCGAGCTGCACATGCTCGGCCACGTAGTCGGCGTCGAGGGTGCGGTGATGCCCCGTCGTCGGGTCGGCAACGGTGATCCGGCCGTCAGCGTTCACGCCCCGTACCGTCCACGTCTGCCGGTTGGCGACGCCGAGCTCGCGGTCGTTCTCGCGGGTCGCTACCTGCGCGCCTGCGGCGATGGGGTCGCCGTCGCGCCCGTGCGTCACGGTGGCGGGGTCGATCACGCCGGCGTCGACCAGACGCTCGTACACGGCGTGGTTGATCTGCTGCGCGGCCGCGTTCGTCGACGTGACGGCGATGGTGCTGCGGCCGGCCTGCTGCTCGAGCGCGATGGTTTCGGAAAGCCGCTCGAGCACCTCGCCGGGGGTGCCGGTCTGAATCAGGCCGCGTTCGTGCAGCTCGTCGAATATCTGGCCGGGGTCGTCGCGGTCGCGCATCCTCAGCGACAGCTCGGCATAGGCTTCGTCGATCCCGCCGTCTGGGGTGCGGAACCGTCGAACGTCGGTGAGGTCGAGGGAGACGCCTGAGAGCTGCGAGGCGCGGGCGAGGTAACCGCCTCGGCCGACGGCGGCGAGCTGCGCCGCATCGCCGGAGAGCACGAGCGACCCGAGCCGCATGTCGTCGACGTACTGGTGCAACGCTGCGGCGGTGTCTTGGTCGAGAATCCCGGCCTCATCGACCACGAGCACCGTGTGTTCGTCGAGTCGCCAGCCTGCCGGCTGCGACCGCCACCGTTCGGGGAGCTGCCAGCGCCCGGCGTCGTCGACCTCGGCGCCGGCGCGGTACAGCAGCGCGTGGACGCTCTCGCCGTCGACGCCGAGCACGTCGCCGGCCTCCAACGCGCCGCGCTTGGTCGGGGAGACGACCACGAGCCGCCGGCCCTGCTCGTTGAGCGATTCGGCGGCCGCTTCGAGCATCGTGGTTTTGCCCGCGCCGGCCGCGCCCTGAATCACGACAAGCGAGTGTGTGCCGGCTATCGCTTCGGCCGCCGTCTGCTGCTCGGCCGAGAGAGTGAACCCCTCCCGCTGCGCGGCCACGGTGCCGGCCTCGCCGGGCACCACAGCGCGGGCGGTGAGCGCGTCGGTGAGCTGCTGATCTGTGGCAAGCACCTGGTCGCTCGTGTAGTGCCTGACGCCCTCGACGTTCACGCCGGCGTCGAGGAACGAGACGCTGCGCTGCATGGCGGTGTCGATAGCGGCGTCGCGCAGCTCGGCCACGCCCACGTCGCTGATGAGGTACGTCTGTGCGAGGCGTCGGTCGACGGCCGCCTGCACGTCGGCCAGCGACCACGCGGAACGCTGCCGGCCGAGGTCGTCGAGCGCGCCGGCACCGATCACGGCGGGATCGATCTGGGAGGCTTCCTGCCCGTACAGAGTGCGGTCGGTGTTCTGCGGGGTGACCTCGCCCACCGTGCGGGCCAGCCCCTCGGGGGTCAGCTCGGCGTCGGGCTTCTTCGTGGGCCGCTCCTGCGCCCAGGCGTGCGTATCCCACGCCTGCCACTGACGCGGCCCCGGCTCCTGGCCTGGGTGTGCGATCCGCCACGCCTGCTCAAGCTGTTCACGATTCTGTGCGACCTGATCCCGGCGGGCCGAGTGCTCATTGACGAGCGGCGCGTACTCGGTGACGCGGCCACCGCCCTGCGCCGGCTCCCAGCTCAGCCCCTCGGCCGCGAGCACCTGTCGCAGCTCCATATCGGTTGAGAGCGCGAGGTCGGCGGCCGCGTTCACGCGCTCCGCGAGCCGGTACAGCGTGCGCCCGTCGAGCGCCCGCCATTCGCCGGCGACTTCGCCCACGGGGAGGATCTGCATGTGCCGGTGGTAATGCGGGTCGCCGGTGCGACTCGTGGTGTGCTGAACACTCGTGAACTCGATACGGTCGAACTTCACTTGCCGCTGCGCACCGCGCGGCCCGATCCGGGTAACCGCGTGCTCTGCGACGGCCTCGGCCGCCACGGTGCAGGCCCGACTCATCGCCTGTTCGAGCGCGGCCGCAACCCTCGGGTTCGCGGCGGCCGCGAGGCTCAGCGTCTTGTCGACGCTGATGATGGTTTCTTGGTAGAGCGGCGTGCCGCCGACTTCCTCGATGCCCTCGGAGTTGATGAAAGTACGCTGCCGGAACGCGCCGCGCACCTGGTCGGTTTCGGGGTCGCGGTGCTCCATCCACGCCCGGAACTGCTCGGGCGTGAGCGCACCCATTTCGGTGCCGGCGACGCCGACGACGCCGTGCTCGACAGAACGCTCTTTGCCCTCGCGGTAGTAGTCGTCGAGGCGGTCGGAATCGCGTTCGAGCAGGTAGCTCTCAGCGGTCGCGGCCGAGCCGCGAAACGCTTTGAAGCCGCCCTTGCTCACCGGCTCATCCCCTCTCGATCCGGGGCCGCGAACCGAGGTCGCGGCCCCGCTCTAACATTGGTAGATTACGTGCTTGAATGATAGCAAGCAGATTGTGAGTGTGGGGCGAGAGTCTGCCGGCGGAGCTGGCAGAGGGCGAGCTGAGTGTGCGAGCGGGGCTGCGGTAGGGGGTTAGAGGTGCAGCGTGGGCGGGTCGGTAGTGAGGTCGAGAATCGGCTGATCGAGCGCGGCGAGCATGTGCAGTAGCTCTTCGCGCAGCTCATCAATGGTCGCGCCGGCAGGCGTTACGGGGTCGCTGGTGTAGCTGAACTCTGGCCTGTCCTCGGCGGGGTAGAGTTCACGAATCTCGAACCCTCCACCGCTCAGTTCCGATGAGTTGGGCGTACGGGAGACGACGTAGCGCCAGATGCCCAGCGTGTTAGTGGTTGCGCCAGGGGCACCTCTTCGTGATGGTCCCAGATGTTCGCCGTCGTAGTCCTCTTCATCCTCGCTTTGGTCGTCGAGGACAAGGCCTAGCTTGGTAGCGAGTTCGCTGAGGGGGCGGGCTTGCTCGTGCTGTCGGTCTCGAACGATTTGAGCAATCTCGTGTTCCTCGGCGTGCTGCGCGGCTCTCCCCTGCTCTCGCCAGAATTGCGCGCGGCGTTCCTCGGCTGCTGCACCGTGCACGTCGGGGCAGTCGGCCGCGCAACACCCGCACAGAGGCACCCCGGCGAGCGTGAGGTCGCTGGGGTCGGTGCAGGTGCAGCGGTCGCACCCACACTGAGCATCAGTGGCGCTCATGCTGCGGCGTGTGCCCACTCGGCAAGGGCTTCACGGATTGCTTCTGACCGGGTGCGGTGTTCACGCTCGGCACGGGCCATGACTGCGGCCAACTCGGATTCACTCAGCCGTACGGTCACTGCTTTCGACGGCTCATCGGTGCGCGCGGGACGACCGGGTGAGCGGAACGTCGCGCGGGGGAATCCGTCCTCGGCGTTCTTCACGAGACGGGCGATCACTTCCTCAGTGATTTCCATACCGTCGATCACGCCGTAGGAACCGTTCACAGGCTTGGCGATCTTGTCACTCATTTCAACCTCCTCTGCATCCTGGCTACTACTGACCGGCGGGCGGGCATTGCGTGGATCACGAGATACCGGGCACCGTTCCCGAAGCTCAACGCTCCGAGTTCCCACGCGCGGCCCGCATTGTCAAACGCGAGTCGCATGTACCGTGGTGGTTCGTCGTCGTCGATCACAGTTTCGTCGGTGCCCTCGCTCCACATGCGGATCACTTCGTCAACGTCCAAACCACGCTTGAGCGCTGATTCATGTACCTGCACGTGCAGCAATCGTCACCACCAATCTTTTCGTACACAAAACTACCACATTTTCGTACACAAAACCACCCCCGGGGGGGGCGCCCGCGACGGCATCGCCTTCGACGCTTACCCCCTTGGTGCGTCTACGGGTTGTGTGCCAGCACCTCGGGAGCGAGGGTGTGGCGCAGCACCGCTTCGAGCTTCGCTGCGATCTTGTCGCGGTCGCCCGAGCCGAGGGCGTCGAGGAAGATGCCGCGTGCGTAGGCCGAAGCGGGCTGCCCGGCGGCCTCGGCTCGGGCTGCCAGTTCTGTGAGCTGTTCAGTCGTGAGACGTACCGAGAGCACGGCGGGGGTCGCGGCCCCGGCTCGGCGCTGGCCGCGAATCTGGCCGGGGCCGCCCTGGTGGTTCTCGGCGTCTGCTGCTGCCCGTTCGATCATTTCGGTGATGCCGCTCATGATTCCTCCTCGTAGACAGTCACAGCTTGATTACCAAGCCGAGCGAGCCTCGCAGAAGGGCCTCTAGCGCCCTCAAAAGCCTCTCGCCTGGAGGAACTACCGCAAACGCACTCGCGTCGCTCCCAGGGCCGTTCTCGTGCGTCTCCGGGGTGTTCCGTTGTGAGCGTGAGCTGCACCTGACGGTGTATCGTCACCCCATCCGTGGGAAGTGCGGGCGTAACCAATCCCTCTGAGGGCAAGGGTTTCGCTTGCGAAACCCGCGGCAGCCCCGAGACGGGCGCAGCTCGTCGAGAACCTGCCGACAACACGGTCTAGTTCGCGCACGCGCGCGGTCTTGAGTTACGTCGGTAAGTAGGTAAAAGAGAGAACTAGGTAAGAAGAGAACTAGGGAACAACGACACCCCAGACGGGAGTAGATCGAGACGCGCGTATTTCCCTACTGAACGACTCACGGTTTCCCTACTGAACGACTCACGGAGCTGGTTATCCACAGGGTTCGGGGCGAGTCGTTCAGTAGGGAAATGACGACTGCTAGGGGTGTGGCGCTCGGTAGGGAAATAGGCTGCTACAGCTCGTCGGCAGGGAGTCTGAGCAGCGGGCTACGCCGGATGATGAGCACGGTTCCCCCACCGCGTCGGCCGGGCACCCGATCAATGGCGAAGTTTGTCTCGATGCCGTGGCCGTGGATTCGGCGCGTGGCGGCTGCCTCGTCGAGCGCGGCGCGGAACCGGGCACGGAAGTTGTCGAGGCGCTTGTAGCCGTGGGTGAGTTCGTCGTAGAGGTCGGCCCACTCGAAGATGCGCTCGCGCCGGGGGCCGTCCTTGATCGAGAACAGCACTTTCTCAAGCCACGCGGCAACCTGCATCGGGAACGGCCCTGACATGCGCGCGAGGGCGTCGAGGCGCGCCGGCGGGGTCTTGGGATCGAGCGCCAGGTCGACGAGGAGCTGCGAGGGCACGATGTACGAGTCGAGGCCGTCGAGCACGTCGCCCCAGCCGGGCACGTAGAGCTGCACGCCGCTCGCAAGTGTCGTCGACTGCTGGCGGTAGCGGCGGCCACCCTCGGCGTCTTCCGGCCCCCACTCGGCCATGTGGAATGTCGAGACGGCGAACCCGGTGACCTGGCGGGTGAGTTCCTGGTGCTGGCGGCCGCCGGTCGATGGGTAGCCGAGGTCGGCCGCGAGAGAGCGCTGCGTCTCTTCAAGGCCGATCCCGTCGAGCGGGTTGCCGCCGGCCTTGACGGTCGAGCGGATCTTCGTTGCGATTGCTGCACCGATCAGCAGCGCCGGTTTCCCCGAGGGCACGGGAGCCTCGACCCATTCACCGTGCTTAGTGAGTACCTTGCCGGCGCTGATCGACCACGATGTGTACGAGTTCTGCCCCTGCCATTCACGGGCGGGTTGCTCGTCCATCGGTGTCAGCGAGAAGTAGCCGTTGCCGAGCACGATGCCGCGACGCTCGTTCGCTTCGCCGTGCTCAACGGCGGTGGCATGGTCGAGCTGCCGACGCATCCAGTCGGGCAAGCTCAGGGGGTCTTGGTTCGGTACGCTCACTAGAGCCTCCTGGTCTGTTCAGGGGGTGTTACGCGCCGGCGGCTCTCGTCGGTGCGGCGAGCCGTTCCCGGTGCCAACGGGGGCGGCTCGTTCTGTTTATCCTACGGCACCATATCGCTGTTGCTTACATGTCTACATTCAGACTTGCTATTTCTAGAAATATCAACGCATTTACAAGTAGACATGTCTACATGTAGACTTGCCTTATGAAGATCGCAGTAGTGAACCTGAAAGGCGGCACGGGGAAAACCTCGACCGTGATGCACCTGGCGGCCGCGCTCAAGACGGCGGGCGACAGCGTGCTCGTGGTCGACGCCGACCCGCAGGGAGACGCGCTCAACTGGGCGAACGCACTGGAATGGGATGTGACCGCGCACCCGAAACCCACGATCCACAAACAGACGTGGCTCGGTGCCTCGCACGATCACGTCGTAATCGACACCCCGCCTGGCGACCTCGGTGTGACGACCTCGGCGCTGCGCGCAGCCGATCTGGTCGTAATCCCGATGCAGCCCACAGGCGGCGACTTCGCGCAGTACGCCGAGACGGTGCAGCTCGTCGAGGAAGTGCAGGCGCTCACTGATGCGACCGCCGTGGTGTTGCTGACTCGCGTGGTGAAGCGCACCGTTGCCGCCGCTCAGGTGCGCGAGGCGCTGGAGCCGTTCGGTATCCCGGTACTCGACACCGAAGTTCCGCAGGCCCAGGCGCTCGCAATGGCCTACGGGCAGAAGATCACCGATGCGGGCGTCTACGCTGACGTGCTCGCGGAGCTGAAAGGACTCGTGAAATGAGCGTCGGCAACGTATTCGATAGCGCACGGAAGAAAACCCCGCCGACGCGGGTGGACGACCTCAAGGCCGGCGGCGCGCTGGCCGAGCCGATGGTGATGCACTCGACCCGCGTGCCGGTATCGCTGAACAAGGCAATCAAGAAACTCGCCGTCGACGAGCAGACCACCTTGCAGGCGCTCACTATCGAGGCACTAGAGACACTGCTGAAACTGCGAGGCAAGAGCGAAAGCTGACATGTCTACATGTAGACATGTCAGCTTGTAAGTATCCGTATTTGTCGGCGGTCACCCGTACCGTCGACAGCAACGAGAGGAACACCGGCTATGGCTATCAACGAACAAGAACGGCAGCTTGAAGTCGCCCGCGAAGCCGAGGAACTGCTGCACACCCTGGCGCACTCGACCCGCGATGTGCCGAACCCGCGCGATTCCTACTCGATGCTTGGAGAGCTGGGCGCGATCATCGACCATGTAGCGCAGGTGTGCGAACAGCTCGCGAGCTGGCACAGCCGCGTCGAGGACGGCAAGCATTACGAGGGCGAGGACGACAACCGCAGCGGCAGCCCCCGCGCGGCCGCCGCCGAACTGACCACTGCCGCCAGCTCACTCCGGCTCGCCTCGAACCACGTTCATCGCGCCCACTCGCACAACGCCGTGGTGCGCTGGTATCCCGAGCCGCAGGAGAGCTGACGATGAGCACCGAGACAAACTTCGAGGAACGCTGGCCGGAGCTGTTTGCCAACCTCACCCCGGCGCAGCACGAGCAGGCCGTGAGCGCGTGTTGGTACGTTCTGAACGATGGTTTCCCCCTCGAACGGGAATCCGTCGAGAGGATCACGACGCTGCTCGTCGACGACCCGCAGCAGTTCGCGGTTCTGTATGGCCCTTACACCGAGGCCGACGACACTCGCTACGCGGAGCTGGCCGACCGTGCAGAGCGCGGTGAGCTGCGCGTTAAAGTAGTGCCCCGTAGAGTGGTGTAACGATCCCGGCCAGTAAACGTCAGCGTGGCCACCGGGATCTTCCTTCGAGGAAACTCTCACATCCCACTCGAAAGGCGTCACACCGATGACCACTCCCTCTATTGTCGACCCTGCCACCGTCCTCACCAACGCGCTGGGCGACGCATCACCGGATCTGATGCGCACCCTGCTGCAAACCATGATCAACACCCTCCTCTCAGCCGAAGCAGATGCGATCTGCGGCGCCGAGTACGGGAAGCCCTCTGCTGACCGAGTGAATTCCCGCAACGGATACCGCACCCGTGAACTCGATACGCGTGTCGGAACCATAGACGTCGCGATCCCGAAGCTCCGCTCCGGCACGTACTTCCCCGAGTGGCTCCTCGAACGTCGCAAACGCTCAGAAGCGGCGATGATCACCGTCGTCGCTGACGCCTACCTCGCTGGCGTCTCAACGAGGCGGATGGACAAACTCGTGAAGACCCTTGGCATCCATTCCCTGTCGAAGTCGCAGGTCTCCCGAATGGCCGCCGATATGGACGAGCATGTGCGTGAGTTTCGCACGAGGCCGTTAGGTGAGGCCGGCCCGTTCACGTTCGTCGCGTGCGACGCACTCACGATGAAAGTGCGTGAGGGCGGGCGGGTGATCAACACCATGGTGCTCGTCGCGACCGGGGTGAACGCTGACGGGCATCGGGAAGTCCTGGGCATGCAAGTGGCGACCGCGGAGACCACGATGGCGTGGAACGGGTTCTTCGCAGACCTTGTCGCGCGCGGCCTCACCGGGGTGAAACTCATCACCTCTGACGCGCACGCTGGCCTCGTTGAAGCGATGCGCGCGAACTTCCCTGGGACGTCGTGGCAACGGTGTCGCACGCACTACGCTGCGAACCTGATGTCAGTGACCCCGAAGAGCATGTGGCCGGCGGTGAAAGCGATGCTGCATTCCGTGTACGACCAACCCGACCAGAAAAGTGTTGAGGCCCAATTCGACCGGCTCCTGGACTACGTCGAGGACAAACTCCCCGAAGTGCACGACCACCTCGATGCTGCCCGGGCTGACATTCTCGCGTTCACCACGTTCCCGAAAGATGTGTGGCAGCAGATCTGGTCGAATAACCCGAACGAGCGCCTGAACCGTGAGATCCGCCGCAGGACCGATGTGGTGGGGATCTTCCCGAACCGGGCCGCGATCACCCGCCTCGTCGGGGCCGTTCTTGCGGAGCAGTCTGACGAATGGGCCGAGGGTCGTCGTTACCTCGGTCTTGACGTTCTCGCGAGGTGCCGCCTCACGCTCGTGGGTACCGACACTATCGGCCAGCACCATGAGCTCCCCGAGCTCGGGGCCGCAGCATGAGCGCCCCCACTCCTGGGCTGTACTCCGACACCGTGAGTGAGCTCGTCGCGAGCATCTGCAATCACAACGAAAACTAGCCCCCACATCCTTGAAGGATCACGAAACGGTTACACCACTCCACGGGACTTGACCCGCGTTAAGCCCGGTACTGAGCGTCACGGTGCCACGGCATCGGCTGAGGCTCGCCAGCTCTTGGGCGAGGCCGGCGAATCGTAGGCTTGAATCATGAGTGCATTCACCCTCGACGAACTCCTGAGCCTCGAACACGCCGGTTGGAAGTCGCTTTGTGAGTCCACTGGCGGCACGTTCTACGGCGAGTTGATGATGCCCGATGCGTTGTTTGTGCTGTCCAACGGCTGGGTGATGACTCGCGATGAAATCGCGGCTTCACTCAACGATTCTCCGGCTTGGGCGGCCTACGAAATCACAGACGTTCGGATCGTCGAAGCGGGTAGCGATGCCGCCGTACTGGTGTACCGTGCGACAGCGTCTCGGGAAGAAATGACGGAGCCGTACACTGCGTTCATGTCGAGCGTTTACCGTCGAGTGGATGGGAAGCCGAGAATGGCGCTCTATCAGCAGACTGAGGCAGCTGCGTAGACCGCTCAGGCTGCCGCGCCCGCTGCGCGGCCTTGCCCTCAAGTATCGTGGCTACATGAGTGATTCAGCGTCGAACCCCAAACTCAACCGCATCAACCTGATCTGCCTGGGTGTGGCTGTCCCGCGTCAAGTAGTTGGCAGGGTTTCTTCTCTTTCGAAGTTGGGGATGGTGGGGTCGGCCAGGCCGAGGTGCACGTCCATCGGCCGGTTCCAGGCGATCGCTTCGTGCGGGCGGACGGTGTTGTACTCGGTCCGGTAGTCCTCGGCCCGCTCGACGAGCGTCAAGGCGTCGGGGATCTCATCAAGGAACAGTCGCTCGTACTTCAGCGTCCCGAACCCGCGTTCGCGTGACCCGTTCTGCCCGGGCGTGCGCACCCTGGTGCGCACGTGCCGCCTTCTTCGCGACGATGGTCTCCGCGCCGGCGGCGCCCACGGCATCCGCGGCCTTCTTGGGGGCGGACTTCCTCTTGGCCGCCCGGACGCCGGCCCGGCCGATGGCGTCCTCGATGCGCTCGACCGCCTCCTCGGCCCGGCGGGCGACCTTCTTGGGCTTCTTGGCGAGCTTCTTCTCGGACACCTTCGCGGCGTCCTTGGCCTCGTCGGCGAGGGCGCGGAGCCTCTTGGCATCCTTCTTGGGGAGCGTCCTGCTGATCTTCTTGGCGTCCTTGGCCGCATCCTTGGCGGCCTCGATCGCGGCCTCGGCCGCCTTCTCCGCCTTCGTCGTCTTCGCCATGGGCGAACCTCCGCTGCTGTCCGGAACGGCGCCCGGAGGGGCCGCCGATGTGCCGCACAGGATACAGGGGCAAGGAGAACGGCAGGAGAACGGGCCCACCCCTTCAAGGGGGCAGGTTCACCCGCCCGATCCGCGGAGCCTGTCCCGATCCGCGGGCGGATGCCGGTGGAACGGACGCGGATCGGGACAGGAGACGCGGATCGGGCGCGACGGCGGGGGTCACACCTCGGTCGCGAGGAGCTCCGAGAGGTTCGCGTCGACCGCCGCCAGGTACTCCGGGTTGAAGCCGAACAGGCCGAAGTGGCCGGCGATCGAGGGGAGCACCCGCAGCTCGGCCCCGGGGGTGAGCTCCTGCTCGGCGCGGGCGTCCTGCACGGGGAAGAACATGTCGTGGTCGATCGGCATCACGAAGGTCTTCGCGGTGACCCGGCCGAGGGCCGCCGCCAGGTCGCCCCCGGTGTTGCGGGCGACGTCGCCGCGCTGCCACTTCCAGCCCATCGTCAGCAGCGCGTTGGGGTCCATGAGCTGGAACAGCGCGCGGATGAAGCCCGCCTGGAAAATCTGGAAGTCGTCGGTTGTCTCGCCGTCGAGCATCGGGATCGCCTTCCAGAAGCCGCTCTTCCAGAAGTCGGTGGACAGGCCCATCACCGCCCAGATGTCGGCGTGGCGGCCGAGGCCCGCTGCGACATCCGAGTGCGAGGCGTACTCCCCGCCCGCGAACCCGGGATCGCTCGTGATGGCGTCGAGCAGCGTCTGGGTGAACAGGAAGTCGTGCGGGGTGTTCTGGGCGGTGCCGGCGATCGGCGCCGCGCGCAGCACCTTCTCGGGGAAGCGGACCGCCCACTCCCAGGTCTGCTGGGCGCCCATCGACCCGCCCACGACGAGGGCGAGCCGCTCGATGCCGAACACCTCGCGCAGCAGCTGCTCCTGCGCGCGCACGTCGTCGCCGATGCGCACCTTCGGGAACCGCGACATCGCGATCGACGGGTCGTCGGCGCTGTGCGGCGAGGTCGACAGGCCGTTGCCGATCTGGTTCACGATGACGATGAAGTACTTCTCCGGGTCGAGCGCGCGGCCGGGTCCGATGTACACCTGCTCCCAGGTCTGGTGGGTGCCGGAGAACCAGGTGGGGATGAGGACGGCGTTGCTGCGGTCCTCGTTGAGCGTGCCGTGGGTGGCGACCGCCAGCTCGAGGTTCGGGATGACCCCGCCCTCCTCGAGCTCGAACCGGCCCAGCGCGTGCAGCTCGTAGGGGCCCTGTGCTGCGGCGCTGTAGAAGGGGTTGTCGATGGGCATGCCGACCTCCTTGTCGGGGCTTCAGGTGAGGCCGAGCCTAGGGGTGCATTTGTCCCGCGTCAAGTAGTTGGCAGGGTTTCTTCTCTTTCGAAGTTGGGGATGGTGGGGTCGGCCAGGCCGAGGTGCACGTCCATCGGCCGGTTCCAGGCGATCGCTTCGTGCGGGCGGACGGTGTTGTACTCGGTCCGGTAGTCCTCGGCCCGCTCGACGAGCGTCAAGGCGTCGGGGATCTCATCAAGGAACAGTCGCTCGTACTTCAGCGTCCCGAACCCGCGTTCGCGTGACCCGTTCTGCCCGGGCGTGCGCACCCTGGTGCGCACGTGCCGCAACTCGGGGTGGCGCATGATGAACAGCTCGAAGTTCAGCGAGCGGAACGGGCCGCCGTTGTCGGTGACGATCGTGAGGACCGGCAGCAGTTCGCCGGTGTCGGGGTCGATGGGACAGGTGTCGACGAGCGGGTGCCCGAACATGGCCTCGTAATCAGCGAGGGCCAGCTCGATCGCGGCGATCGCGTCGTACTGGTTCGCGGTGGGCGAGGTATGGAACGGATACTCGACCTTTGAGAACCAGTCGCGGCACCCCGCGATCCGCCACGTCCCGCCGGTGGTGGTCTCGAACTCGCTGAAGTCCAGCTGCCACACCTGGTTCGGCCCGGTCGGAGTGCGCGTGAATGCGGCCTTGCGCTCCGCCGCGAGCTGACGGCGCTGCTTCTGATACTCCGACGGCAGGATCAGTCCGTCATCGCGCAGCAGCCGCAGCACCGTCGCCTGCGACACCACATGACCGTCGTGACGGGTCAGTGCCCAAATCTTCCGGTGCCCCCACGCCGGGTGCGCCAGCGCATGCTTGGTCGCGAGTTCGCGCGCCGCGTCCCGCGCGGGCTGCGGCCACGGACCCTTCGGCGGCCGCTGCGTTCTCGCCTTCGCCTGCCAGCGGCGATACGAGCGTTCGGGCACGCCGATCAGCTTGCAGAACCTCGACGTCGGCATGCCCGCCTGAAGACGGATCACCTCGAGGTCCTCGAAGGGCCCAAGCGGCCCTCCGCACTCTTCTTCCAGACACGGATCTCGACCGCGGCCTCACCGAGTGCCTGGGTCAGATCCGCGACCTCCGCCTCAAGCTGCTGCTCGCGGGTCGAGGGCCCCGACTTGCCCGCCGCGAGACCCGTCTTCCCCGCCTCGAGGAAGTCGGCCTTCCACCTGCCGATCGACTGCTCAGACACCTTCTCGCGCCGGGCTGCCTCAGCGATCGTGACCTCGCCGGCGAGGATGCTCAGCACGATCCTCGTCTTCTTCTCCACCGGAATCACTGGTGGTCTTCCCATGTCGGACTCTCCGTTCAGGACTCAACTAACAGCCCTGCCACATAGTCTGACGCGCGACATGGCTGACCTCATCCGCTCCCGAGCTTTCTACCGCGATGGCCTCGGCTTCGAAACTCCCAACAACGAAGAGAACCCCGAAATCGTGTTCTTCGACAACGGAGGCACCAAACTCGAACTCTTCCAGAGAGAAGAACTGGCCGCAGACATCGGTGGAGACAGCCCGCCCACTACCTCAGACCCCGCCGCAGCCTTCAACGGCATCACCCTCGCCTATAACGCGAAAACGAAAGAGGAAGTCGACGCGATCTTCGCAAAGATCGAAAGCATTGGAGGCACCATCGCCAAGGCCCCCGAACTGGTCTTCTGGGGCGGATACAGCGGCTACTTCCGCGACCCGGACGGCTACTACTGGGAAGTTGCCTACGCCGACGATTGGAAGTTTGATGCCAACGACATGCTTATCATCGAACAGTCTGGCTAACCCTCAGATCGCCTCGACGTGGTGAAACTCTTACTCACCGAGGATTAAGTAGTTACCGGCCGAGGCTGGGGCCGCCTCGGTATTGGCCCGGATGGTGGCGAGTTGGGCGGTAGGGGTCGTGCTGCCGGAGTCGTTCAGCGCGTTCGCGCGCGAGCTGCTTTTCGCGTGCCGCGTGCTCTGCTGCGGCCTGGTGCTTCGTCTGCACTCGTTCGGCGGCTTGAGCGGTGGGAAGCTGGCGTAGCTCGACGGCCTCGGCTCGTGCATCGGTGGCACGGGCGCGCCATTCTTGCGCGTACCGAGTTGCACGGCGCTCCCCGCTCTCGGCCGTCATCACATGCGCGGCGGGGTCGTTTCGGAATACTCGGCGGGCGAGGCCGGACGCTTCGAGCGGGTGCCGCTCGCGCGCGGTGCCCAGCTCGATCTTCGCGGCGGTTGCGGCTTTGCTCGCGTCGCGCACCTGGGGGTTTTGGCCGGCGCGCTGCTGGCTGACGCGCTCGACCCAGCTCTCGACCTCGTGCGGCCCCCACGGGGCGCTGCCCCAGCGCTGCTCAACGCGGCCGCGCGCCTGCTCCCACTCGCTCGTAGCAGCCTGGGCGTCGCGCTCGGCACGCCGGCGACTGAACCGGCCGGCGCTGCGCGCTTCCTGCTGCGCCTGCGTCGCGCGCTCGCGCAGCACAGCGACCTCGGCCCCGGCGGTCTGAGCTTCGGTGTGCAGCGGGGCGAGGGCTTCGGTGTGCGCCTGCTGCGCGGTGGCCTGCGTCGTCTCCGCGACCTGTTCGAGCTGGTGCAGCTCGGCGGTCTGCTGCTCGCACAACCTGGCGAACTGCCCGGCTGCATCGTTCCAGACGGCGGCCTGCTGCTCGGCGTGTGCAGCTTCGCGGGTGAGCTGGTCGACCTCTTCGGCCACGGTCGCGGCGTCGCCGGCGATGATGCCGTGCATGTCGCGCTCGGCTTGCTTTCGGGCTTCGTCGAGGCCACGGTCTGAGCTGTCGCGGGTGAACGCCTCGACGAACTGCTCGCGGGCATCTTGCTCGTCGACGGCGACGACGTGCAGCACGTTCGCGTCGCGGCCGCGCGTCATGCCGACGTAGACGCCGGCGGCATCCATCTCGTCGGAGAGCACCGCGTGCGCGGTGTCGACGGTCATGCCCTGCGCACCGTGCCCGGTGACGGCGTAGGCGAGCTGCACATGCTCGGCCACGTAGTCGGCGTCGAGGGTGCGGTGATGCCCCGTCGTCGGGTCGGCAACGGTGATCCGGCCGTCAGCGTTCACGCCCCGTACCGTCCACGTCTGCCGGTTGGCGACGCCGAGCTCGCGGTCGTTCTCGCGGGTCGCTACCTGCGCGCCTGCGGCGATGGGGTCGCCGTCGCGCCCGTGCGTCACGGTGGCGGGGTCGATCACGCCGGCGTCGACCAGACGCTCGTACACGGCGTGGTTGATCTGCTGCGCGGCCGCGTTCGTCGACGTGACGGCGATGGTGCTGCGGCCGGCCTGCTGCTCGAGCGCGATGGTTTCGGAAAGCCGCTCGAGCACCTCGCCGGGGGTGCCGGTCTGAATCAGGCCGCGTTCGTGCAGCTCGTCGAATATCTGGCCGGGGTCGTCGCGGTCGCGCATCCTCAGCGACAGCTCGGCATAGGCTTCGTCGATCCCGCCGTCTGGGGTGCGGAACCGTCGAACGTCGGTGAGGTCGAGGGAGACGCCTGAGAGCTGCGAGGCGCGGGCGAGGTAACCGCCTCGGCCGACGGCGGCGAGCTGCGCCGCATCGCCGGAGAGCACGAGCGACCCGAGCCGCATGTCGTCGACGTACTGGTGCAACGCTGCGGCGGTGTCTTGGTCGAGAATCCCGGCCTCATCGACCACGAGCACCGTGTGTTCGTCGAGTCGCCAGCCTGCCGGCTGCGACCGCCACCGTTCGGGGAGCTGCCAGCGCCCGGCGTCGTCGACCTCGGCGCCGGCGCGGTACAGCAGCGCGTGGACGCTCTCGCCGTCGACGCCGAGCACGTCGCCGGCCTCCAACGCGCCGCGCTTGGTCGGGGAGACGACCACGAGCCGCCGGCCCTGCTCGTTGAGCGATTCGGCGGCCGCTTCGAGCATCGTGGTTTTGCCCGCGCCGGCCGCGCCCTGAATCACGACAAGCGAGTGTGTGCCGGCTATCGCTTCGGCCGCCGTCTGCTGCTCGGCCGAGAGAGTGAACCCCTCCCGCTGCGCGGCCACGGTGCCGGCCTCGCCGGGCACCACAGCGCGGGCGGTGAGCGCGTCGGTGAGCTGCTGATCTGTGGCAAGCACCTGGTCGCTCGTGTAGTGCCTGACGCCCTCGACGTTCACGCCGGCGTCGAGGAACGAGACGCTGCGCTGCATGGCGGTGTCGATAGCGGCGTCGCGCAGCTCGGCCACGCCCACGTCGCTGATGAGGTACGTCTGTGCGAGGCGTCGGTCGACGGCCGCCTGCACGTCGGCCAGCGACCACGCGGAACGCTGCCGGCCGAGGTCGTCGAGCGCGCCGGCACCGATCACGGCGGGATCGATCTGGGAGGCTTCCTGCCCGTACAGAGTGCGGTCGGTGTTCTGCGGGGTGACCTCGCCCACCGTGCGGGCCAGCCCCTCGGGGGTCAGCTCGGCGTCGGGCTTCTTCGTGGGCCGCTCCTGCGCCCAGGCGTGCGTATCCCACGCCTGCCACTGACGCGGCCCCGGCTCCTGGCCTGGGTGTGCGATCCGCCACGCCTGCTCAAGCTGTTCACGATTCTGTGCGACCTGATCCCGGCGGGCCGAGTGCTCATTGACGAGCGGCGCGTACTCGGTGACGCGGCCACCGCCCTGCGCCGGCTCCCAGCTCAGCCCCTCGGCCGCGAGCACCTGTCGCAGCTCCATATCGGTTGAGAGCGCGAGGTCGGCGGCCGCGTTCACGCGCTCCGCGAGCCGGTACAGCGTGCGCCCGTCGAGCGCCCGCCATTCGCCGGCGACTTCGCCCACGGGGAGGATCTGCATGTGCCGGTGGTAATGCGGGTCGCCGGTGCGACTCGTGGTGTGCTGAACACTCGTGAACTCGATACGGTCGAACTTCACTTGCCGCTGCGCACCGCGCGGCCCGATCCGGGTAACCGCGTGCTCTGCGACGGCCTCGGCCGCCACGGTGCAGGCCCGACTCATCGCCTGTTCGAGCGCGGCCGCAACCCTCGGGTTCGCGGCGGCCGCGAGGCTCAGCGTCTTGTCGACGCTGATGATGGTTTCTTGGTAGAGCGGCGTGCCGCCGACTTCCTCGATGCCCTCGGAGTTGATGAAAGTACGCTGCCGGAACGCGCCGCGCACCTGGTCGGTTTCGGGGTCGCGGTGCTCCATCCACGCCCGGAACTGCTCGGGCGTGAGCGCACCCATTTCGGTGCCGGCGACGCCGACGACGCCGTGCTCGACAGAACGCTCTTTGCCCTCGCGGTAGTAGTCGTCGAGGCGGTCGGAATCGCGTTCGAGCAGGTAGCTCTCAGCGGTCGCGGCCGAGCCGCGAAACGCTTTGAAGCCGCCCTTGCTCACCGGCTCATCCCCTCTCGATCCGGGGCCGCGAACCGAGGTCGCGGCCCCGCTCTAACATTGGTAGATTACGTGCTTGAATGATAGCAAGCAGATTGTGAGTGTGGGGCGAGAGTCTGCCGGCGGAGCTGGCAGAGGGCGAGCTGAGTGTGCGAGCGGGGCTGCGGTAGGGGGTTAGAGGTGCAGCGTGGGCGGGTCGGTAGTGAGGTCGAGAATCGGCTGATCGAGCGCGGCGAGCATGTGCAGTAGCTCTTCGCGCAGCTCATCAATGGTCGCGCCGGCAGGCGTTACGGGGTCGCTGGTGTAGCTGAACTCTGGCCTGTCCTCGGCGGGGTAGAGTTCACGAATCTCGAACCCTCCACCGCTCAGTTCCGATGAGTTGGGCGTACGGGAGACGACGTAGCGCCAGATGCCCAGCGTGTTAGTGGTTGCGCCAGGGGCACCTCTTCGTGATGGTCCCAGATGTTCGCCGTCGTAGTCCTCTTCATCCTCGCTTTGGTCGTCGAGGACAAGGCCTAGCTTGGTAGCGAGTTCGCTGAGGGGGCGGGCTTGCTCGTGCTGTCGGTCTCGAACGATTTGAGCAATCTCGTGTTCCTCGGCGTGCTGCGCGGCTCTCCCCTGCTCTCGCCAGAATTGCGCGCGGCGTTCCTCGGCTGCTGCACCGTGCACGTCGGGGCAGTCGGCCGCGCAACACCCGCACAGAGGCACCCCGGCGAGCGTGAGGTCGCTGGGGTCGGTGCAGGTGCAGCGGTCGCACCCACACTGAGCATCAGTGGCGCTCATGCTGCGGCGTGTGCCCACTCGGCAAGGGCTTCACGGATTGCTTCTGACCGGGTGCGGTGTTCACGCTCGGCACGGGCCATGACTGCGGCCAACTCGGATTCACTCAGCCGTACGGTCACTGCTTTCGACGGCTCATCGGTGCGCGCGGGACGACCGGGTGAGCGGAACGTCGCGCGGGGGAATCCGTCCTCGGCGTTCTTCACGAGACGGGCGATCACTTCCTCAGTGATTTCCATACCGTCGATCACGCCGTAGGAACCGTTCACAGGCTTGGCGATCTTGTCACTCATTTCAACCTCCTCTGCATCCTGGCTACTACTGACCGGCGGGCGGGCATTGCGTGGATCACGAGATACCGGGCACCGTTCCCGAAGCTCAACGCTCCGAGTTCCCACGCGCGGCCCGCATTGTCAAACGCGAGTCGCATGTACCGTGGTGGTTCGTCGTCGTCGATCACAGTTTCGTCGGTGCCCTCGCTCCACATGCGGATCACTTCGTCAACGTCCAAACCACGCTTGAGCGCTGATTCATGTACCTGCACGTGCAGCAATCGTCACCACCAATCTTTTCGTACACAAAACTACCACATTTTCGTACACAAAACCACCCCCGGGGGGGGCGCCCGCGACGGCATCGCCTTCGACGCTTACCCCCTTGGTGCGTCTACGGGTTGTGTGCCAGCACCTCGGGAGCGAGGGTGTGGCGCAGCACCGCTTCGAGCTTCGCTGCGATCTTGTCGCGGTCGCCCGAGCCGAGGGCGTCGAGGAAGATGCCGCGTGCGTAGGCCGAAGCGGGCTGCCCGGCGGCCTCGGCTCGGGCTGCCAGTTCTGTGAGCTGTTCAGTCGTGAGACGTACCGAGAGCACGGCGGGGGTCGCGGCCCCGGCTCGGCGCTGGCCGCGAATCTGGCCGGGGCCGCCCTGGTGGTTCTCGGCGTCTGCTGCTGCCCGTTCGATCATTTCGGTGATGCCGCTCATGATTCCTCCTCGTAGACAGTCACAGCTTGATTACCAAGCCGAGCGAGCCTCGCAGAAGGGCCTCTAGCGCCCTCAAAAGCCTCTCGCCTGGAGGAACTACCGCAAACGCACTCGCGTCGCTCCCAGGGCCGTTCTCGTGCGTCTCCGGGGTGTTCCGTTGTGAGCGTGAGCTGCACCTGACGGTGTATCGTCACCCCATCCGTGGGAAGTGCGGGCGTAACCAATCCCTCTGAGGGCAAGGGTTTCGCTTGCGAAACCCGCGGCAGCCCCGAGACGGGCGCAGCTCGTCGAGAACCTGCCGACAACACGGTCTAGTTCGCGCACGCGCGCGGTCTTGAGTTACGTCGGTAAGTAGGTAAAAGAGAGAACTAGGTAAGAAGAGAACTAGGGAACAACGACACCCCAGACGGGAGTAGATCGAGACGCGCGTATTTCCCTACTGAACGACTCACGGTTTCCCTACTGAACGACTCACGGAGCTGGTTATCCACAGGGTTCGGGGCGAGTCGTTCAGTAGGGAAATGACGACTGCTAGGGGTGTGGCGCTCGGTAGGGAAATAGGCTGCTACAGCTCGTCGGCAGGGAGTCTGAGCAGCGGGCTACGCCGGATGATGAGCACGGTTCCCCCACCGCGTCGGCCGGGCACCCGATCAATGGCGAAGTTTGTCTCGATGCCGTGGCCGTGGATTCGGCGCGTGGCGGCTGCCTCGTCGAGCGCGGCGCGGAACCGGGCACGGAAGTTGTCGAGGCGCTTGTAGCCGTGGGTGAGTTCGTCGTAGAGGTCGGCCCACTCGAAGATGCGCTCGCGCCGGGGGCCGTCCTTGATCGAGAACAGCACTTTCTCAAGCCACGCGGCAACCTGCATCGGGAACGGCCCTGACATGCGCGCGAGGGCGTCGAGGCGCGCCGGCGGGGTCTTGGGATCGAGCGCCAGGTCGACGAGGAGCTGCGAGGGCACGATGTACGAGTCGAGGCCGTCGAGCACGTCGCCCCAGCCGGGCACGTAGAGCTGCACGCCGCTCGCAAGTGTCGTCGACTGCTGGCGGTAGCGGCGGCCACCCTCGGCGTCTTCCGGCCCCCACTCGGCCATGTGGAATGTCGAGACGGCGAACCCGGTGACCTGGCGGGTGAGTTCCTGGTGCTGGCGGCCGCCGGTCGATGGGTAGCCGAGGTCGGCCGCGAGAGAGCGCTGCGTCTCTTCAAGGCCGATCCCGTCGAGCGGGTTGCCGCCGGCCTTGACGGTCGAGCGGATCTTCGTTGCGATTGCTGCACCGATCAGCAGCGCCGGTTTCCCCGAGGGCACGGGAGCCTCGACCCATTCACCGTGCTTAGTGAGTACCTTGCCGGCGCTGATCGACCACGATGTGTACGAGTTCTGCCCCTGCCATTCACGGGCGGGTTGCTCGTCCATCGGTGTCAGCGAGAAGTAGCCGTTGCCGAGCACGATGCCGCGACGCTCGTTCGCTTCGCCGTGCTCAACGGCGGTGGCATGGTCGAGCTGCCGACGCATCCAGTCGGGCAAGCTCAGGGGGTCTTGGTTCGGTACGCTCACTAGAGCCTCCTGGTCTGTTCAGGGGGTGTTACGCGCCGGCGGCTCTCGTCGGTGCGGCGAGCCGTTCCCGGTGCCAACGGGGGCGGCTCGTTCTGTTTATCCTACGGCACCATATCGCTGTTGCTTACATGTCTACATTCAGACTTGCTATTTCTAGAAATATCAACGCATTTACAAGTAGACATGTCTACATGTAGACTTGCCTTATGAAGATCGCAGTAGTGAACCTGAAAGGCGGCACGGGGAAAACCTCGACCGTGATGCACCTGGCGGCCGCGCTCAAGACGGCGGGCGACAGCGTGCTCGTGGTCGACGCCGACCCGCAGGGAGACGCGCTCAACTGGGCGAACGCACTGGAATGGGATGTGACCGCGCACCCGAAACCCACGATCCACAAACAGACGTGGCTCGGTGCCTCGCACGATCACGTCGTAATCGACACCCCGCCTGGCGACCTCGGTGTGACGACCTCGGCGCTGCGCGCAGCCGATCTGGTCGTAATCCCGATGCAGCCCACAGGCGGCGACTTCGCGCAGTACGCCGAGACGGTGCAGCTCGTCGAGGAAGTGCAGGCGCTCACTGATGCGACCGCCGTGGTGTTGCTGACTCGCGTGGTGAAGCGCACCGTTGCCGCCGCTCAGGTGCGCGAGGCGCTGGAGCCGTTCGGTATCCCGGTACTCGACACCGAAGTTCCGCAGGCCCAGGCGCTCGCAATGGCCTACGGGCAGAAGATCACCGATGCGGGCGTCTACGCTGACGTGCTCGCGGAGCTGAAAGGACTCGTGAAATGAGCGTCGGCAACGTATTCGATAGCGCACGGAAGAAAACCCCGCCGACGCGGGTGGACGACCTCAAGGCCGGCGGCGCGCTGGCCGAGCCGATGGTGATGCACTCGACCCGCGTGCCGGTATCGCTGAACAAGGCAATCAAGAAACTCGCCGTCGACGAGCAGACCACCTTGCAGGCGCTCACTATCGAGGCACTAGAGACACTGCTGAAACTGCGAGGCAAGAGCGAAAGCTGACATGTCTACATGTAGACATGTCAGCTTGTAAGTATCCGTATTTGTCGGCGGTCACCCGTACCGTCGACAGCAACGAGAGGAACACCGGCTATGGCTATCAACGAACAAGAACGGCAGCTTGAAGTCGCCCGCGAAGCCGAGGAACTGCTGCACACCCTGGCGCACTCGACCCGCGATGTGCCGAACCCGCGCGATTCCTACTCGATGCTTGGAGAGCTGGGCGCGATCATCGACCATGTAGCGCAGGTGTGCGAACAGCTCGCGAGCTGGCACAGCCGCGTCGAGGACGGCAAGCATTACGAGGGCGAGGACGACAACCGCAGCGGCAGCCCCCGCGCGGCCGCCGCCGAACTGACCACTGCCGCCAGCTCACTCCGGCTCGCCTCGAACCACGTTCATCGCGCCCACTCGCACAACGCCGTGGTGCGCTGGTATCCCGAGCCGCAGGAGAGCTGACGATGAGCACCGAGACAAACTTCGAGGAACGCTGGCCGGAGCTGTTTGCCAACCTCACCCCGGCGCAGCACGAGCAGGCCGTGAGCGCGTGTTGGTACGTTCTGAACGATGGTTTCCCCCTCGAACGGGAATCCGTCGAGAGGATCACGACGCTGCTCGTCGACGACCCGCAGCAGTTCGCGGTTCTGTATGGCCCTTACACCGAGGCCGACGACACTCGCTACGCGGAGCTGGCCGACCGTGCAGAGCGCGGTGAGCTGCGCGTTAAAGTAGTGCCCCGTAGAGTGGTGTAACGATCCCGGCCAGTAAACGTCAGCGTGGCCACCGGGATCTTCCTTCGAGGAAACTCTCACATCCCACTCGAAAGGCGTCACACCGATGACCACTCCCTCTATTGTCGACCCTGCCACCGTCCTCACCAACGCGCTGGGCGACGCATCACCGGATCTGATGCGCACCCTGCTGCAAACCATGATCAACACCCTCCTCTCAGCCGAAGCAGATGCGATCTGCGGCGCCGAGTACGGGAAGCCCTCTGCTGACCGAGTGAATTCCCGCAACGGATACCGCACCCGTGAACTCGATACGCGTGTCGGAACCATAGACGTCGCGATCCCGAAGCTCCGCTCCGGCACGTACTTCCCCGAGTGGCTCCTCGAACGTCGCAAACGCTCAGAAGCGGCGATGATCACCGTCGTCGCTGACGCCTACCTCGCTGGCGTCTCAACGAGGCGGATGGACAAACTCGTGAAGACCCTTGGCATCCATTCCCTGTCGAAGTCGCAGGTCTCCCGAATGGCCGCCGATATGGACGAGCATGTGCGTGAGTTTCGCACGAGGCCGTTAGGTGAGGCCGGCCCGTTCACGTTCGTCGCGTGCGACGCACTCACGATGAAAGTGCGTGAGGGCGGGCGGGTGATCAACACCATGGTGCTCGTCGCGACCGGGGTGAACGCTGACGGGCATCGGGAAGTCCTGGGCATGCAAGTGGCGACCGCGGAGACCACGATGGCGTGGAACGGGTTCTTCGCAGACCTTGTCGCGCGCGGCCTCACCGGGGTGAAACTCATCACCTCTGACGCGCACGCTGGCCTCGTTGAAGCGATGCGCGCGAACTTCCCTGGGACGTCGTGGCAACGGTGTCGCACGCACTACGCTGCGAACCTGATGTCAGTGACCCCGAAGAGCATGTGGCCGGCGGTGAAAGCGATGCTGCATTCCGTGTACGACCAACCCGACCAGAAAAGTGTTGAGGCCCAATTCGACCGGCTCCTGGACTACGTCGAGGACAAACTCCCCGAAGTGCACGACCACCTCGATGCTGCCCGGGCTGACATTCTCGCGTTCACCACGTTCCCGAAAGATGTGTGGCAGCAGATCTGGTCGAATAACCCGAACGAGCGCCTGAACCGTGAGATCCGCCGCAGGACCGATGTGGTGGGGATCTTCCCGAACCGGGCCGCGATCACCCGCCTCGTCGGGGCCGTTCTTGCGGAGCAGTCTGACGAATGGGCCGAGGGTCGTCGTTACCTCGGTCTTGACGTTCTCGCGAGGTGCCGCCTCACGCTCGTGGGTACCGACACTATCGGCCAGCACCATGAGCTCCCCGAGCTCGGGGCCGCAGCATGAGCGCCCCCACTCCTGGGCTGTACTCCGACACCGTGAGTGAGCTCGTCGCGAGCATCTGCAATCACAACGAAAACTAGCCCCCACATCCTTGAAGGATCACGAAACGGTTACACCACTCCACGGGACTTGACCCGCGTTAAGCCCGGTACTGAGCGTCACGGTGCCACGGCATCGGCTGAGGCTCGCCAGCTCTTGGGCGAGGCCGGCGAATCGTAGGCTTGAATCATGAGTGCATTCACCCTCGACGAACTCCTGAGCCTCGAACACGCCGGTTGGAAGTCGCTTTGTGAGTCCACTGGCGGCACGTTCTACGGCGAGTTGATGATGCCCGATGCGTTGTTTGTGCTGTCCAACGGCTGGGTGATGACTCGCGATGAAATCGCGGCTTCACTCAACGATTCTCCGGCTTGGGCGGCCTACGAAATCACAGACGTTCGGATCGTCGAAGCGGGTAGCGATGCCGCCGTACTGGTGTACCGTGCGACAGCGTCTCGGGAAGAAATGACGGAGCCGTACACTGCGTTCATGTCGAGCGTTTACCGTCGAGTGGATGGGAAGCCGAGAATGGCGCTCTATCAGCAGACTGAGGCAGCTGCGTAGACCGCTCAGGCTGCCGCGCCCGCTGCGCGGCCTTGCCCTCAAGTATCGTGGCTACATGAGTGATTCAGCGTCGAACCCCAAACTCAACCGCATCAACCTGATCTGCCTGGGTGTGGCTGTCCCGCGTCAAGTAGTTGGCAGGGTTTCTTCTCTTTCGAAGTTGGGGATGGTGGGGTCGGCCAGGCCGAGGTGCACGTCCATCGGCCGGTTCCAGGCGATCGCTTCGTGCGGGCGGACGGTGTTGTACTCGGTCCGGTAGTCCTCGGCCCGCTCGACGAGCGTCAAGGCGTCGGGGATCTCATCAAGGAACAGTCGCTCGTACTTCAGCGTCCCGAACCCGCGTTCGCGTGACCCGTTCTGCCCGGGCGTGCGCACCCTGGTGCGCACGTGCCGCCTTCTTCGCGACGATGGTCTCCGCGCCGGCGGCGCCCACGGCATCCGCGGCCTTCTTGGGGGCGGACTTCCTCTTGGCCGCCCGGACGCCGGCCCGGCCGATGGCGTCCTCGATGCGCTCGACCGCCTCCTCGGCCCGGCGGGCGACCTTCTTGGGCTTCTTGGCGAGCTTCTTCTCGGACACCTTCGCGGCGTCCT
>NZ_JBQTGR010000003.1:0-71833 GCF_052446065.1 Leucobacter shiyiweii
TTTGCGGTGCAGCTCGATTGACCACGCTGCGCGCACGGGCGCGATGCGTGATCCTCGTGGTGCTCGCCTAACGGTCATGCCACCACACTACAGGTAGATGTAGAAGTAGCGCCACCAAAGACACGTTGATTGCTTGGCGTGTCGTCGGTAGTCGCTGTTCTTTGTAGAAACCCTCATGGCGATCGCGCAGCCGGCGGCAGGGGTTCCTACAAAGACTGAGGGCCGGTAGCGCGTTAGCGTTACCGGCCCTCAGTGCTGGTGGGGCTACAGGCCGCGTGCAACGGCGGCCGCCGCACCGAGCCATGCGCGCTGAGTTGCGGGGCGCAGCGCCGCGACGTTTAGCCAGCCTTCGACCATCTGGGGGTCGTGGGGGATTGTGGCGACCTCGCGTGCGAGGCTGGTGAAGCCGTTGACGACGGTGCTGATGTTGGCTCTGTTGCAAAAATCGTGAAGCTTGAGCATGCTTGGCGGAGATTGGACGGACGGAACGATGACGGATTTCAAGTGGCGCCATTTCCAGGGTGATGTGATCCTGTGGGCGGTGCGCTGGTATTGTCGCTATCCGATCAGCTATCGCGACCTTGAGGAAATGCTGGCGGAACGCGGCATTTCGGTCGACCATACGACGATCTATCGCTGGGTCCAGTGCTACGCCCCGG
Source organism: Leucobacter shiyiweii (assembly GCF_052446065.1). Taxonomy (GTDB): domain Bacteria; phylum Actinomycetota; class Actinomycetes; order Actinomycetales; family Microbacteriaceae; genus Leucobacter. Next base: position 660 of record NZ_JBQTGR010000003.1, read on the forward strand.
AGATGGAGAAGCGGCTGCGCTGGTTCTGGCGGCGTGGCTTTGATCCGAGCTGGCGCCTGGATGAAACCTACGTCAAGGTGCGGGGCAAGTGGACCTACCTGTACCGGGCAGTCGACAAGCGGGGCGACACGATCGATTTCTACCTGTCGCCGACCCGCAGCGCCAAGGCAGCGAAGCGGTTCCTGGGCAAGGCCCTGCGAGGCCTGAAGCACTGGGAAAAGCCTGCCACGCTCAATACCGACAAAGCGCCGAGCTATGGTGCAGCGATCACCGAATTGAAGCGCGAAGGAAAGCTGGACCGGGAGACGGCCCACCGGCAGGTGAAGTATCTCAATAACGTGATCGAGGCCGATCACGGAAAGCTCAAGATACTGATCAAGCCGGTGCGCGGTTTCAAATCGATCCCCACGGCCTATGCCACGATCAAGGGATTCGAAGTCATGCGAGCCCTGCGCAAAGGACAGGCTCGCCCCTGGTGCCTGCAGCCCGGCATCAGGGGCGAGGTGCGCCTTGTGGAGAGAGCTTTTGGCATTGGGCCCTCGGCGCTGACGGAGGCCATGGGCATGCTCAACCACCATTTCGCAGCAGCCGCCTGATCGGCGCAGAGCGACAGCCTACCTCTGACTGCCGCCAATCTTTGCAACAGAGCCCCGACGACTCCGACATCGACGATGACGACACGGTGCGCTCCGGCGGGCCGCAGGCGCGCCGGATCCCGAGCTTCCTCGATCCGGATCGCCCGATGGATCCCGTGCGCATGTCCGAGACCGGCAGCCTGGCGGAGCACCTCGGGTTGCGCCGGAAGAACGACGACCAGACGGATGTGGGGCCGGTGCGATGAGGGCGGGACTGGTGCTCGGCGAGGTCTGGAACGGCCTGCGCCGCAATATGTCGGTGGTCATCTCCGTGGTGCTGGTGACCTTCGTGTCGCTCACCTTCGTGGGGGCGGCGATCCTGATGCAGCTGCAGATCCAGCAGATGAAGACGTTCTGGTACGACCGCGCGCAGGTGGCCGTCTACCTCTGCACGGACTACGACCAGAGTTCGACCTGCGCCGGCGAGGACGCGGGCGAGGACGAGATCGCGGCCGTCGAGGAGGCGCTGCAGTCGGACACGCTGCGCCCCTACGTCGACGACTTCTTCTTCGTGACGCACGAGCAGGCCTACAAGGAGTTCGTGCAGCAGTTCGAGGGCAACCCGATCGTCGACATCACGAAGCCGGAGCAGCTCAACCAGACCTTCTGGATCAAGCTCAAGGATCCCTCGCGCTCCGACATCATCACGGAGACGTTCTCGGGCATCCCCGGCGTGCAGAGCGTCTCGGACCAGCGCAGCCTGCTCGATCGGATCTTCCTGTTCCTGGGGGTGGCGAGCTACACGGCGATCGTCATCGCGGGGCTCATGCTGGTGGCGGCCATGCTGCTGATCTCGACCACGATCAGGCTCTCGGCGTTCTCGCGCCGGCGGGAGATCGGGATCATGCGCCTCGTGGGCGCGTCGAACCGGTTCATCCAGACCCCCTTCATATTGGAGGGCATCATCGCCGCGCTCTTCGGCGCCGTGCTCGCGAGCGCCGCGTCGGTGGCGATCGTGCGCTTCTTCGTGCAGGGATTCCTCGCCCGGGAGGTGCCGTTCACGAGTTACATCACGGTGGAGCAGGCGCTCGTGGTGCCGCCGATCCTCGTGCTGGTGGGAGTGGTGCTCTCGGCGATCGCGGCGAAGATCGCGATCACCAGATACCTGCGGGTGTAGCGCAGAGCGTCCCCGGGGCGGGCCGCGGATCCGGATCTCGGGGCCGGGGCTCGTCGAAACCGAGCCCATCGTGCGAGCCCGAGCCCTCCCGCGCCGATAATCCGTGCGGGTTGGAGCAATCGGCTCGGTTCGGGCGCCTCGAGGCCGGGCGGCTCGGCGTGGCGGGCGGAACGGCGGCGGTGTGCGATAAGCTGGTTCTTCGCGCGTGAGCGCGGACCCCGAACCACCCCGGCCGCAGGAAGGATGTGACATGAGCCCGAAGGAGACCGGCGAGAAGCTGATCGCCTCCAACAAGAAGGCCCGGCACGAGTACCACATCCTCGACACCTACGAGGCGGGCCTGGTGCTCACGGGCAGCGAGGTGAAGTCGCTGCGCATGGGACGCGCGTCGCTCGTCGACGGATACGTGTTCATCGAGCGCGGCGAGGCCTGGCTCGACGCCGCCTACATCCCCGAGTACCTCAACGGCTCGTGGACGAACCACGCGCCGCGCCGCAAGCGCAAGCTGCTGCTGCACCGCCAGCAGATCGACAAGCTCTACCAGAAGACCCGCGAGGGCGGCATGACGATCGTGCCGCTGCGCCTGTACTTCCTCGACGGCCGCGCGAAGGTCGAGATCGCCCTCGCGAAGGGCAAGAAGGAGTACGACAAGCGCCAGACCATGCGCGAGCGGCAGGACAAGCGCGAGGCCGAACGGGCGATGCGCACCCGCAACCGGATGGGGGAGTAGGCGCTCCCTCGGGTGTCCCCGCGTCGCGGGCGGATCCTGCGACGCGCCTGACGCGGTGGCGCCACCGCGTCAGGCAGTCGCAGGATCCACCGGCGCGGTGCCGACGCCGGTCACGCCGCCTACACCGCGTCGAGGGCACGGCTGACGTCGAGCAGGATCCCGCTCTGCAGCCCGTGCCAGTGCCGGGTGTCGGGATCGGGCCACGACGAGAGCTTGACGATCACGGAGTCGGTGCGCGGATCGAGCCAGAGGTTCTGGCCGTGGATGCCGATGCCGCTCACGTTGCCGCGCTCGTTGCCCGTGCACCACCACTGGCGCGTGTAGCTGCCCTCGGGGAATGCGGAGGTGAAACCCTCGGCGGTCATGGCTTCGCGGGAGCCGCCGGCCAGCACGCTTTCCACCCAGCCCTGCGATACGACCCGTCCGCCGGGAGCGACGCCGCCGTCGAGCATCATGCGGCCCACGCGTGCGAGATCCCGCGCGGTGCAGGAGACGCCCCCGTTCGCGAAGCCGAAGCCGGTCTGGTCGACCGTGATGGTCGCATCCCGATCGGCGTCGAGCTTCGCCCACAGGTACGTGGAGAGCGCTTCGACGTAGCGCAGACCGGTGACCCGCTCGACGATCCAGGCGAGCACGTCGGTGTTCGCCGAGCAGTACTGGAACTCGCCGGTGCCGCCGTCGCCGCGGAGGGTGGTGAGGAACTCGTAGGTGTCGGCGGGGTCCCCGTCTCGCCGCGTGCGCCAGCCGGCGGAGCGATCGTGGGTCTGCACCTCCGAGGCCGGATCGACGTAGTCCTCGTTGTAGTCGATCGAGATCTGCATGTCGAGCACCTGCAGCACGGAGGGCCCGTCGTAGACGGAGCCCGCGAGCTCGGGTACATACTCGGTGACGGGCTGCGCGGGATCGATGCGCCCCTCGTCGATCAGCGCGCCGACGACCGTGCCGCACAGCGACTTCGAGACGCTCATCAGCAGGTGACGGTCGTCGGGTGCGAAACCCGCCCGGTAGTACTCGGCGAGGACCTCGGAGCCGCGCAGCACGAGGAATGCGTCGGTGCAGGTCTCCTCGAGCCGCTGCTCGAGATCGGGGAGCCGCGTCGCGAGCGCGTCGAGCCGCACGACGGGCTCCGCGGGCGTCGCCGGGTCGCGCCGGGAGACCGCCGCCGTGGGCAGCAGCTCGCCCAGGCGGGCGAAGGCCCAGCGGTTGTGCGGGGCCTCCTGCCAGCTGTCGAGTGTCGGCTCCCCGGCCGCGGCTCCGGGATACCTGGCGGGGTGCTGGCCGGTGGAACGTGCGTTCATCGAGTGTCTCCGAAGGTGTAGCCGCGGCGGGTGAAGAGATAGTAGAGGCCACCGCTGACGATCATCGCGACGGGGGCGGAGAGATCGATGTAGCCCATGGCCTCGGCGACCGCGCCGCTCCAGAAATCGGTGGTGAGGAAGAAGGAGGCGGCAGCGCCGCCGATGATCCCCGCGGCGAGGCCGGGAATGCTGAAGCCGCCGGTGTACCAGTACTTCGCCCCCCGGCGCTCGTCGAAGAGATCGAGGCCATCGTATCGGTTGCGGCGCAGCCAGATGTCCATGCAGTAGACGGTGATGCCCGGAGCCGAGATGAGGATCAGCACCTGCAGCATGATGTTCACCGCGTCGAGCAGGCTGGTCGACATGACCAGGTAGATGGTGAAGAAGGTGCCGAGCACGCCGATGATGATGGCCGAGGGGATGCGCCGGATCGGGATGCCGATCGACTGGAACGCCATGCTGGCGGTGTAGGTGGTCATGCCGTCGACCGCGTCGCGGATCCCCTCCCCGAAGCGGCTCCCGATCTCGGCGCCCCGGCTTCCCGGATCCGTGCCCGTCACCGTCGCGGTGATGATCTCCACAGCGTTCCTCTCCTGTTCCGGGGCCGGGCCCCTACTTGCCGGCCTCGAGGACGGCGTCCCACATCACCTCGGAGGCGATCGCGCCGAGCGCGGTCGCGTTCACCGACAGCCGCCCGCGCGACGACCCCGGGGTCGTCGGCAGATCGATCTCGTCGGTGGTGACGGCGAAGAGCGTGTCGCCGTCCATGTCGGTGTGGAACGGCTGGATGCCGCGGTGCATCGAACTGTGCACCTGCTTGGCGAACTGGTTCAGCTCGACGGGGCTCATCCGCACGTTCGTGACGATCGCGCTGATCGTGGTGTTGCCGGCCTCGGTGACGGGCGGGACCTGCTCGGCGAACGCCTCCTGGTAGTCGAACACCGGGTGGCGCCGGACCCCGGTCTGCGCGTCGTAGTTGCCGCGCACGATCCCGCCCGCGCGGTCCATGATCACGCCGACCGGGTTCGGCACGACGACGGCGAGGATGCGCACGTCGCCGAGACGACGGAACGCCGCGCCCTGCCCGGTGATCTCGGTGCGGTCCCAGTCCACCTTGCCCGCGGACGCGCTCATGCCCGCGCCCGCCCGCCCCTGCGGGAACTCACCGGGAACGGCGAATTCGAGCGCCGCGCGGCCGAGCGCCTTGTCGGGGTAGACCGCGGTGGAGCGCGCCGAGAAGTCGTAGATGACCGCCGACGACACCAGCTGGGCCTCGGCGAAGCCGGTGCGATACTCGAGGCGTTCCAGGAGCGCGCCGCTCACCCCGGCGCCCGCCTCGAGCCCGTAGCTGGCTCCGCCGGCCAGGCAGATGGCGTGGTTGAAGTCGTACCCGCCGGACAGACCCACGGCTCCGCCGCGCGCGTCGACCGCGGTGCGGGCGCCCGCCGGGACGTGGATGACCGTCGCACCGGTGGGCCCCTCCTCGTAGTGCGCCGAACCGACGCTGACGCCCGGGAAGTCGAACCGCAGCGTCTCCCGCCCGGTGCTCCTGACCGGCACGAGGTCGAAGGCGGCGTTGCCCGGGCCGCCGAAGACGGGCGGGCCCGCCAGGCGGGGCGCGGGATCCACGACGATCCCGCCGTCGATATCCGTGAGTGCGTGGACCGGTGTCGTATTCATAGGGCCTCCAAGAGTGTCTGCGAGTAGGGGTGCTGGGGGTTGCGGAAGAACTCCTCCGTCGAAGCGGTCTCGACGAGGTCGCCGCGGAAGAGCACGGCGACACGGTCCGCGACGCGCTCCACGGCGCCGAGATCGTGCGAGATGAAGAGGGCGCCGAAGCGGTGCTCCGCCTGCAGTTCGCGGATGAGCGCGAGGATCTGCATCTGCACGGCGACGTCGAGCGCGCTCACGGCCTCGTCGAAGACGATGAAGCGCGGCTCGGTCACGAGCGCCCGGGCCACCGAGACGCGCTGGCGCTGTCCTCCGGAGAGCTCGTGGGGGTAGCGCTCGGCGAAGGCGGGGTTCAGCCCCACCTGCTCGAGCATCTCCGTCACGCGCTGCCGCTGCTCGGACCGGCTGAGGTCGCGCCGCGCGACCGTCAGCGGTTCGCGCACCGACTCCCCGACCTTGCGCCGGGGGTTGAGCGACCAGTGCGGATGCTGCAGCACCGCCTGCAGCTTGCCGGCGTTGGCCCTGCGCGATCGCGTGAAGGGTTCGCCGAGCAGCAGCACCTCGCCGGAGTCGGGCCGCTTGAGGCCCAGGGCGACCGAGGCGGTCGTGGTCTTGCCCGATCCGGACTCGCCCACCAGCCCGAGCGTCTCGCCCGGGGCGACCTCGAGCGTCACCGCGTTCATGGCGCGGACGGTCCGCCGCTTCGCTCCCGCCCCGCTCGTGAACGCGACGCTGACCTCGCGCAGCTCCAGCACCGGGGCCGTATCCGTGTCCGGATGGGACGCAGACATCATTCCGCCTCCTTCGTCGTGGGATCCTGGCGGCCCGGTATCGCGGCGACCAGCGTTCTCGTGTAGTCCGCCCGCGGCTCGTCGAGCACCTGCGCGGCCGGCCCCTCTTCGACGATACGCCCCTGGTGCATCACGACGATCCGGTCGCACCAGCGACGTACGGCGCCGAGGTCGTGGCTGATCCAGATGAGGCTCGCGCCGGAGCGCTGCACCAGGTCGACGATGAGGGTCAGGATCTCGTCGCGCACCTGTGCGTCGAGCGATGCCGTGGGCTCGTCGGCGATCAGGATCTCGGGCTCGCGCGCCATGGTCAGCGCGATCGCGATGCGCTGCGCCATTCCGCCGGACACCTCGTGCGGATAGAGTCGGAGCACCCGATCCGGCTCGAGGATCTTGACGCTCGCGAGCAGCTCGGTGAGCGACTCCAGGTCGGTCGGTCGTCCGAGCGGCCTGAGCGCGAGCTCGAGCTGGCGACGGATCCGCATCGTCGGGTTGAGCGAGGCGATGGGATCCTGCGGGATGAAACCCAGCGACTCGCGTCGCAGCGCCCGTATCGCATCGGGCGCGAGGTCCGCGAGATCCCTGCCGAGCACGTGCACCGACCCGGAGGTCACGTGGCAGGCCCGCGGCAGCATGCGGCCGATCGCCTGGGACACGGTCGACTTGCCGGATCCCGACTCGCCGACGATCGCGAGCAGTTCGCCGCGGGCGACATCGAGATCGATCCCGTCGAGCGCTCGGGTCACGCCGAGACGGGTGCGGTACTCGGCGCTGAATCCCGTGAGCGAGACCACCGGGGCAGCGGGGGCGTTCGCGGTCATACGAGGCTCCTTGTCTCGCGCGGATCGAGCCGATCGCGCATCGTGTCGCCGATGAGGTTGATGGAGAGGATCGCGACGACGAGCACCGCGGCCGGGATGAACAGCAGCCAGGGCGCCTGCAGCATGTAGCTTCCGCCCTCCTGGATCAGCAGGCCCAGCGACGAGCGGGGCGGCTGCACCCCGTAGCCGAGGAAGCTCAGTCCTCCCTCGACGAGGATGCCGACCGACAGCGCGTACGTCCCCTGCACCGCGATGGTGCCGCTGACGTTCGGCAGCAGGTGCCGGAAGAGGATCACCGGGGCCGACACGCCGCTGATCTTCGCGGTGGTCACGAAGTCGCGCTTGGCGACCGACATCGCCGCCGCGCTCACCATGCGGGTCATGAGCGGCACCGTGACGAGCACGATGCTGGAGAGCACCGCGGCCTGGCCGGGGCCCACGACCGCGGCGATGAGGATCGCGAGCACGATCGACGGGAAGGAGTAGAGGACGTCGCTCAGTCGCATGATGACTTCGCGCGCCCAGCCGCCCGCGTAGCCGGCGATGAGGCCGAGGATCACGCTGATGACCGCGGTGCACACGACGGCGAGAGTGGAGAGGACGAGCGTGGTGCGCGTCCCCTCGAGCAGGCGTGCGAGCACCGAGCGGCCGAGGGCGTCCGTGCCGAGCGGGTACGCCGCCGACGGCGGGCTGAGCCGGGTGCCGACGATCTTCGCCGGGTCGCCGGCGAACGGGATGACGGCGGCGGCGACCGCGACGAGCACGATGAGGCCGAGCGCGCAGGCGGCGGCGATGAAGAGGGCGTCGCGGGGCGGGCGGGTCTTGACCGCGCGCTTCTTCTTGGAGAGCGGGAGGGAGTAGGTGGTCATGATCCTGCCTTCCCGGTGACGGCGACGCGCGGGTCGAGCGCGCTCGTGATGAGGTCGAGCACGAGGCTCAGCACGACGAAGACGGCGGCGGCGAAGAGCACGGTGGCCTGCACGACCGCGAAGTCCCGGCGGCCGAGCCCGGTGACCATGAATGATCCGAGACCGGGCAGGTTGAACAGGGTCTCGATGATGACGGCGCCGCCGAGCAGGTAGGCGGTGATGGTGCCGAGCAGGGTCAGGATCGGGATGCCGGCGTTGCGGAGCACATGGTGGCGCACGATGTGCCGGGTCGTCTCCCCGCGCGCGACGGCGGCCGTGATGTGCGGTTCGACGAGCACTCCCATGACGGCGTCGCGCGTCGTGCGCGCGGTCGCCGCGACGCAGAAGACGGAGAGCACCAGGGCGGGGAGCAGGAGCGCCCCGAGCGTCGGCCAGAATCCGGTGCCGATGCTCGCGAACCCGCCGACCTTCAGGCCGAGCGAGAACTGCGAGAAGAGGAAGATCACGATGCTGCCGAGCACGAATTCCGGCACGCTGATGCCGATGCTCGACACGACGCGGCCGACGGCACCGCCCTGCTTCGCTCCGGACCTCACGCCCGTCCAGATCCCGAGCGGAACCCCCACGAGCAGCGTCACGGCCATCGCCATGATCGTGAGCGTCGCGGTCACCGGGATGCGCTCGATCATCTCGCCGGAGACGGAGCTCTGCGTGACGTAGGAGGTGCCGAGCTCCCCCGTGAGCACCTGCCCGATCCAGGCGAAGTACTGCACGAAGATCGGCTGATCGAGCCCGTACGCCTCGGCGAGCAGCTGCCGCTCCTCGGCGGAGGCGAGCGGGCCGAGGATGATGTCCTCGTAGCTGCCGGGCATGAGACGGATCGCGACGAAGATGAGCACCGAGACGCCGAGCAGGGTGATGAGCGCGCTCATCACCCGCCCGGCGGACCAGCGAAGGATCTGCATCATTCGGGACTACTCCCCGGCGATCCGGTAGTCGGCGATGTTGCGGAGGATGTTGCCGTACCCCTCGTTGCTCTGGATCGTCGGGCTCACCGCCGCGGTGTCGAACCCGATGATCGACGGCCGGTGCACGAGCGGCACCATCTCGGCGTACTCGTCGGCGGAGGCGCACAGCTCGGTCAGCACCTCGGCGCGCGCGTCGGGATCGGTCTCGCTCGCGCCCTCGGCGATGAGCGCGTTGAGATCCTCGTGCACGCCCGTGAAGCCCACGTTGAAGAAGGCCTGCTCGGGGTTCCACCACTTGGTCACCATGGAGGGATCGGAGTACCCCGCGAACCAGCTGATCGACAGATCGAAGTCGCCCGGCTGGGCCGAGATGACCCGCTCGATGTAGATCGCGCTGTCGACCTGCTCGATCCGGACGGTGACGCCGATCTCCGCGAGCTGCTGCTGCACGAGCTGGGCGATCTGCGCCATGACGGGGTTCGAGGTGTCCACGATGAGGTCGAGCTCGACGTCTCCGGCGCCCGTCTCCTCGATGGTCGCCCTCGCGTCCTCGATCGCGGCCTGCTCCGAGGGCAGCTCGTCGACCCGGCAGGCGCCGGGCAGGTTCGAGGGGGTGATGCCGGTGGGGGTCGTTTCGCCGGCGAAGACGATGTCGGCGATCGCCTGGCGGTCGATCGCGGTGTTGATCGCGAAGCGGACGTCCTGGTCGTTCAGCGGACTGTCGGGCTTCTGCGAGTTGACGAGGACGTAGTAGAAGTCGCTCTGCGTCTGCTTGACGATCTGGAGGCCCTCGTTGCCGCCGAGCTGCGACAGCGAGTCGATGTTGACGAACTTCGCCATGCCGGTGCTGCCCTCGCGGAGCGCGGCCTGCCTGGTCGACTCCTGATCCACGATCTGCAGTTCGAGGGTCTGCACGGCGAGGTTGTCGCCGCCGTGCCAGTCGGGGTTCGCGGTGAAGGTCCACGATTCGTCCTGCCGGTGGTCGGCGACGAGGTACGGGCCGGTGCCGAGCATGGTGGTGGTGAGGTCGACGCTGCCGTCGTTCACCTCCTCCATGGGGAGGATGGCGGCCGGCGGGATCGCGAGCGCGGCGAGGAACGGCGCGTACGGGCTGCCGAGCTTCACGGTGACCTGATCGTCGCCGGTGGCCTCGATGGACTCGACGGGGCCCATCAGGCCGGACCACACGCTCATGCTCGCGACCTGGCGCTCGAGGCTGCCGACGACGTCGTCGACGGTGAGCGCGCGGCCGTTCGAGAAGGTCGCGGTGGTGTCGATCGTGAAGACGTAGGTCGTGTCGTCCGGCTGCTCCCAGGAGGTGGCGAGCTTCGGCTGGATCTCGAAGTTCTCGTCCGTGGTCACGAGCGTCTCGTAGACGAGCCCCATGATCGTCCACGAGGTGTCGTTCTGCGCGGTCTGGGGGTCGAGCCCGTCGGCCTCGCTCGTGTCGTAGTCCAGCTGCACGGTGAGGGCGCCCGTGCCCGTGAGCGCCTCGTCGGCGACCGCGAGGAAGCCCGGCGCGGCCTCCGTCTGCTCGGTGCCGCCCGGCGCCGAGCCGGGCGCGGCGCAGGAGGTGAGGACGCACGCGAGGCTCAGCGCGATCGCGGCGCCGGCGGCCGCCCGGGAGCGGGTTCGTTGGTTGATCAACATCGTGGTGACTCCTTCGACAGTGGTGGTGGCCCGGACCGCGGCGATGCGCTCCGGCCGGCGGCGCCCGCCGATGGGCGCGCCTTGGATGATCACGGTACATACATAAATCGTTTTACTCTGCTACCGTCGTGAGGTAAAACGATTTATGTAAAAATGCACGGCACCCACCGCCCCACGAGATCCTCGTCTCGACCGACTCGTCATCCGGCGCATCGGCGGATGCTCCGGGCCTCCCGGCTCCCGGTCCTCCGCCGCTGAGGCGAGTCCGCCCCATGCGCGCTGGTCAGGAGGCGTCGAGATCCCGCGATCACGCGGGTCCCCCCAGATGTTCAGGGTGAGCACGCGGAGATTCATGGTGTCGGTCATGCTTCCACGCTAACCATCATCCGTGAACGAAGTTCCACATCGAAGTGAACAGTGGAAGTTGCGTCAATCCTCCGCATGCAGGTCGGCCTGCACGTCGAGTTCCACACGGTCAGCGCGGAAGCGCGCGAGGCTGTACTGCAGCGGCGTCCCATCCGGAAGCGTGTCGAGCGAACGGACGACGAGGACCGTCGACCCGGGAGGGAGGCCGAGATCCGTGTTTTCCGCGCCTGTCGCGACTCGAGCGCTGACGCGGCTCCAGGAGCGGACGTAGTCGTCGGGGACGGGGCGACGCAGCCGGCAGGCGATCGGGAGAGGGCGCTCGGTGCCCCCGGCGGCGACAGCCCGCCGGGTGCCCGGGAGGCGCCCGGCCGGCCGGTCCCCCGGCGCCGGGGGGAGCCCTGCGGCCCGTGCCCGATGGGCGGGCGCACGCCGGCCGGTGCCCGCGCCTCACACCGTCAGCGTGCGCCACTCCCCCGTCTCGGCCTCGGTGGGCATGCCGTCGAGGATCCGGATCGTGCGGGCCTCCGGGTCGGTGATGAGCGTCGCGAGGGTGGCCCACCGGTCCCCGTAGCCCTTGGACATGTCGGCGCGGCAGGTGAGCGGCGGCTCGCCCTCCTCGGTCAGCAGCACCCGCACCAGGTCCCCCGGAGCGACCGGCAGGCCCTCGGCGAGGCGCGCGCGCACGAGCGCGAGGCGCTCCGAGGAGTCGGGCTCGTAGATCTCGGACTTCTGCGCCGCGAGCGGCGTCTCGTGCTGGAAGTGATTGGTGCGCTGCACCGAGCCCGCGACCGCCTCGATCACGAACACCCCCGCGGGGCTCATCTCGACCGACACTGCGCGCTGCGCGTCGAGCATCGTGAACGCCGAGGACGACGCGATCGGCGCCTCGCGGATCAGCTCGATGGCCTCGTCGACGGAACGGCACTCCGAGAGCACCACGCTCGAGAGCACGTGCATGGGCACACCGTCGGGGCGATCCTCGCGGTGCCCGAGGATGTTGAAGTGCAGGGCCAGGCCGGCCTCGTTCACGCCGATCTTCGAGAGGATGCCCTGCTCGGTCAGGCCGGCGTAGCGCAGCCCGGGGCCGGAGACCGTGTGCGTGTGCCAGAACGGATCGAGCTCGACGTGCCAGTCCCAGGTCTGCACGCCGTAGCGGTGGTCGCCGATCTCGGCCGTGAGCGTCGAGCACTCGCTCGACGGCTTCTCGCCGAGGGCGATGATCTCGGTGCGGGCGTTGAGCGCGACGACCTGCGAGAGCTCGACGCCGGCCCCCTCGGCGATCCCCTCGAACTGCTCGAGCAGCCCCGGCCGCCAGCCGCGCAGCGCGGAGACGACCCGCGCGACGCCGTCGCGCTCGCGCTCCTCGTCCACGCCCAGCACGCGGAACAGCTCCGCGTACTTCGTGTAGGCGCCCCCGAGGCTTCCGCGCAGCGCGGCGCCCCGGCTGAGGCCCAGTTCGCGGGGCGTGGCGCCCGCGACCTCGAGGTGCCGGAGTCGGTGGCCGGGTCGCCGACGATCTGCAGCAGGGCCGGCACCTGGTCGGTGATCCGCACCTCCTGGTACTCGCTGACGTCCTGCGGGATGTTCATCGAGATCCGGTACGTCGCGGTCTCGTCGAGGGAGCCCAGGACGCCGTCGCCCTCGGAGACGATCTTCGTGAACGCCCCCGGCGGGTCGGGCAGGCCCAGTTCCACCTCGGTGTTCGGCTTCGGCTCCGGGTCCTCCGGCTGCTGGTCGCCCGGCAGGTTCGGATCCCACTGCACCGAGACGGTCGCCGTGTTCGTGAGGGCGCCGTTGTCGGCCGAGATCGCGCCCGACGCGACCTTCACCACAACGTCCACGGTCAGCGCCTGCCCGGCGTTCGCCTGCACGGTCGCCTGATCCAGCGCCCAGGTCAGCGTCTGGCCGGCGACCGTGGCGTTCACCCCGGCGAGCCCCGTGTCGGACACGTACTCCAGCTCGGCCGGCAGTGCGTCCGTCAGGGTGACGCCCGCGTAGTCGGACACGTCCTGCGGGAGGGTGAAGCCGAGGCGGTAGGTCGCGGTGTCCGGCGAGGTCGGCGACTTGTTGATGAGCTTCAGGTCGGCGCCCGAGCCCTGCGCGTCCTTGAACACGCTGTCCGGGTCGATGGGCTCGGGGTAGGAGACCACCACGTTCTCGGGGTCGGGGTCGGGGTCGGCCGGATCCTGCGCATCCTGGATGGGCGTCACCGCCCACGAGCCGGTGTTCGTCAGCGTCCCGTTGTCCGTGTCATCGATCCCGTCGCCCGCGACCGCGAGGGTCATGGTGAGGGTCTTGCCGGCGAGGGCCGCCGCGTTCGACGCGTCGGTGAGGTCGACGGTCCACCGGGTGGAGGCCGCGGTGAAGGTGCCGAGGCCGGTGACGTCGGCGCCGTCCGCGTCCACGCTCGGCGTCCCCTCGACCGCGAGGCCGGCCGGCAGCGTATCGATCAGCGTGAACGACGCGTAGTTGCGCACGTCCGCCGGAAGCTTCGCCGACACCTGGAACTGCACCGCGTCATCCGCGTGATTCAGCACGCCCGCGTCCCATGCGGGCTTGCCCGCCTCGCCGCTCGACAGCGCCTTCGTCAGCCCGGTCGGCGCGGGCGTCAGCCGCAGCTCCACCTCCGTGTTCGTGGCCGGCGGGAGGTCCTCGGTCGAGGCGTCCGAGAAGGTGACCGTCGTGTTCGCGGTGTTCGTGATCACCCCGTTGTCGGCGGCCGTCGCGTTCGCTGCCGCCCTGACGGGGATCGTCAGGGTGATCGTCTTCCCCGCCGCGTCCGCCAGTTGCGCCGGCGTGTCCAGCGTCCACGTCACGGTGTTACCGGACGCGGACGCGGTGCCGGACGCCGTCGTCGGGGAACCGACGATCTGCAACGTGCTCGGCACGGCGTCCGTCGCCACGATCGACGCGTACTCCGACACGTCCGCCGGCACGTTCATGGAGATCGTGTACTCGGCCGTCTCCTCCAGGCTGTTGAGGATCCCGTCGCCGTCCGACTTCACCTTCGTGAACCCGGACGGCGCGTCCGGCAGCCCGATCTCGAGTTCGGTGTTCGTGGCGGGATCGGGGTCCGCCGGCGGGTCCGGCATCGACGGGTCGTAGTCGACGTGCAGGGCGGCGGTGTTCGTGACCGCGCCGTTGTCCTGCGACGTCGCGGCCGCCGACAGCTTCACCGTCACGTCCACGGACACGGTGGATCCCGCGGCCGCGGCGATCTGCGCCTGGGTCAGCGTCCAGGACAGGTCCTGCCCGTTCACGGTCGCCGCGGCACCCGCCAGCCCCGAATCGGACTGATACGCCAACTCGTCCGGGAGCGTGTCCGACAGCGTGAGCCCCTGATACCCCGAGACATCCGACGGCAGATCAAACGACAACCGGTACGTGGCCGTGTCGCTCGTCTTGTTGATCAGTTTCAGATCCGCACCCGTGCCCAGGGCGTCCTTGCCGAAGGAGGGCGGGGCTTGCGAGGTGGCCCGCACGGTGATCTTGCGAGGGCTCTGTTGCAAAAATCGTGAAGCTTGAGCATGCTTGGCGGAGATTGGACGGACGGAACGATGACGGATTTCAAGTGGCGCCATTTCCAGGGTGATGTGATCCTGTGGGCGGTGCGCTGGTATTGTCGCTATCCGATCAGCTATCGCGACCTTGAGGAAATGCTGGCGGAACGCGGCATTTCGGTCGACCATACGACGATCTATCGCTGGGTCCAGTGCTACGCCCCGGAGATGGAGAAGCGGCTGCGCTGGTTCTGGCGGCGTGGCTTTGATCCGAGCTGGCGCCTGGATGAAACCTACGTCAAGGTGCGGGGCAAGTGGACCTACCTGTACCGGGCAGTCGACAAGCGGGGCGACACGATCGATTTCTACCTGTCGCCGACCCGCAGCGCCAAGGCAGCGAAGCGGTTCCTGGGCAAGGCCCTGCGAGGCCTGAAGCACTGGGAAAAGCCTGCCACGCTCAATACCGACAAAGCGCCGAGCTATGGTGCAGCGATCACCGAATTGAAGCGCGAAGGAAAGCTGGACCGGGAGACGGCCCACCGGCAGGTGAAGTATCTCAATAACGTGATCGAGGCCGATCACGGAAAGCTCAAGATACTGATCAAGCCGGTGCGCGGTTTCAAATCGATCCCCACGGCCTATGCCACGATCAAGGGATTCGAAGTCATGCGAGCCCTGCGCAAAGGACAGGCTCGCCCCTGGTGCCTGCAGCCCGGCATCAGGGGCGAGGTGCGCCTTGTGGAGAGAGCTTTTGGCATTGGGCCCTCGGCGCTGACGGAGGCCATGGGCATGCTCAACCACCATTTCGCAGCAGCCGCCTGATCGGCGCAGAGCGACAGCCTACCTCTGACTGCCGCCAATCTTTGCAACAGAGCCCTCATGAGGTCCTTTGGTCGGCAGAGGACTTCTGGCGTGTAGAAGACCGTTCGAAATCGGTTCGCGAGGGCGTAGTGCTTCGCGTCGTGCTCCCCACGCGGACCCCACTCGTTGATGTACGCCTCGAGCGCGTCCCAATTCGCGTACCGACGAGCGGAGTTGGTCTTTCCCACGCCTGCAGCGCCGTGGCAGATCCCGATGGTCTTCTCTTTCCGCACGGCGTTGGCGAACTCGGTGAAACGTCGGTGTTCTTTGGTGACGATAAATGCTTGGTTCATCACTCGTCCTCTTCGTAGGTGCGCAGCTTCGGCCGCCGCTTTGTGGGTTCGGGGATGCGAGGTTCCTCACGGGTGGCAACGGTCGGGATGCGGTCGTTGATGGCTCGCCGCAGCTGCTTGCGACGGGCGCGGCGAGCCGTTTCGATGTCGCGAAGACTGAGGCGCAGGTTGGGGTGGGCTTCATCGATAGCGGTACAGATGAACGTGTCCCGGTCATAGACCCGGATCTCGGAGATGTCGCGGGGGTCGTACCGGATCGTGATGGTGTGGCCGACGAACGGGGCAAGAGTGGGGGCGAGGTAGCGCTGGCCTTGGAAGTGGATACCGTCGCGTTGCACGACTCGGTTCTTCGGAACAGTGAGGAGAAGTCCGTCGAGCTCTTGGAAGCTGTCGGGCATCCGTGGCAGCCATCCGTCTGCAACCCAAGCGTCCCGCGGCGAGATCCCCAGCTCACTATGGGGCCGGTCGTTGTAGGTGCCAATAAACTGGCCGATAGCACGATCGAGACCGGCAAGGTCGAGGACAGGCGTAGGTGCCCGACTGCCGGGTCCAAGGTAGCCAGGTAGTGCGCTCAGGAGTTCCGTGTTGATCGTGCCGAAGAACCTCTCGATCTTGCCGCGCCCCTGAGGCCTGCCGACGGTTGAGGGGAAGAGCGACAACCGAGTTGTCATCGACGACCAGCAGGTCGACACCGCGGGGGAAGAGCGACGCGTTCTTCGCCCAGACGTCTGCGAATCCCGTGGGCACCCATGGAGCATCGATCTCGACGATGCCGTCAATACCCGGGCCCACGCCCGTGAACCGATCACCCTCCCCGCGGGCGCGAGCGTCGAGGATGATGGTCGCCGAGCGATGGGGCGCTTCGTCGCTTCCGTGAGCGAGCGCCTCCAGGTCCGGGAAGGAGTCCGGGGTGGCGAAGACGAAGTCAGCGGCACCGATGGAGGTGGCGAGACGTGCACCCGTGTGGAACGACAAGTAGTGCACTGCGGAAGCGTCGTGAGCGAGCGCCTCATGGAGGGCGACCGGAGACTGCTCGTCCAGGATCGTCATCGCGACGGCCGCCAGGCCCGGGCCCAGAGAGGCAGGCGCCTTGGCCGGGCCTTGGATGGAGTATCGCTGGCCCGGGTGAGCCAGCGCGTCGAGGATCGCCCGGAAAACGCTCTGCGCCTCGCGGGTCGGGTCAGCGAAGCCCGGGGCAGGGGCGGCCGTGCCGCTCTCCGATGAGGTGATCATGCGTGCTCCCTTGCGACGGTGAAGAAGTCGACCTTGGTGCTGCGCGCGTCGGCCGCCCGCGCGTCGTCTTCGCGCCGCTGCGCCTGAGCCAGCGGGGTGATGACGTCGGCAAGGACTCGCTCTCGCTGCCCTGCGTCCTGGAGGAGTCCGTCGAAGGCGGCAGCGAACCACGCGTGGTCGACGTCGGTTCCCAGCGCGTAGGACGTGCCGACTCGCTCGTGCTCGAGCGGCGCTCCGTGCACGCGGAGAGTCGCGCGGACGACAGTGGCTTCGCCGAGGTTGAATCGGTCCCCGCCGGCGCCGGCACGGCCGCGCACCATGACGAGCCCCGCCTCCGGCCCGCGGACCGTGTCCACCTTCGGTGTGATCGGCTGGGCCGCCCAGGCATCGGAGAGCTGAGAGGTGCTAGCGAGTGCGAGTACTCGCATCCACCTCTGTCGCTCCGCGACGTGATCAGTTGGACTCGTCACTACTGCCTCCTTGGTTGTCCAGGTTTCTGGATGATTCGAGCCTAGAAGCGACACCGCAATGTTGTCTAGTTTTCTAGATGACCAGTAGATGTCCGAAACATGAATGTCAGTGGTACGGATCGGAAGCGAGCGATGCGGACGGTAATGTACGGAGACGATGACCATCTCTCACCGCTCTTCGACCGGATACGCGACGTGGCGCCTGATCGCCGATCAGCTGCGCAGCGAGATCCTCGACGGCACCCTGTCACCGGACGCTCGACTGCCAACTGAGGCCGAGATGGCCGCACGTTTCGGCGTGAACCGCAATACCGTGCGCCAGGCGCTGTCGACCCTCGCCGGCGAAGAGCTGATCGTGACGAGACAAGGCGTCGGCACGTTCGTCGTGCCTCACACCGTCCTCGTCCACCGGATCCGCCTGCGCACCAGGCTCAGTGAGAGCATCGGCGACCACGATGTCTCCACGCGGAGACTCCTTGCCGCAGAGCTGGTGCGCGAGGTTCCGGACGACGCTCGCGAGCGACTTCGGCTCGGCGCGGGAGGGGCCCTGCGCGTCGACGCGGCGACCGATCTCCGAGGAAGCACCATCGCCCGCTCAACAGCGTGGATGGCGCCCGGCCTGGTCCCAGGATTCGAGACACAGCTCGCCTCCACCGGTTCGGTGACCCGCGCCCTGAGGGCCGTCGGCGTCGACGACTACGTCCGCTCCTGGAGCCGCGTCAGCGCTCGAGTCGCGACAGGCGCGGAAAACACGGATCTCGGCCTCCCTCCCGGGTCGACGGTCCTCGTCGTCCGTTCGCTCGACACGCTTCCGGATGGGACGCCGCTGCAGTACAGCCTCGCGCGCTTCCGCGCTGACCGTGTGGAACTCGACGTGCAGGCCGACCTGCATGCGGAGGATTGACGCAACTTCCACTGTTCACTTCGATGTGGAACTTCGTTCACGGATGATGGTTAGCGTGGAAGCATGACCGACACCATGAATCTCCGCGTGCTCACCCTGAACATCTGGGGGGACCCGCGTGATCGCGCCGAACGCGACGCACTCCTGCTCCAGGGCCTCGAGGAGCACGACGCCGACATCGTCTTCCTGCAGGAGGTCATGCGCACCCCGGAGCGTGACGCCTACCAGATCGTTAAGGACAGCTCCCCCCTGCACTGGCACCACTCCTCGGACTACAGCGAGAGCGCCTGGGGCACCGCCGTCGGCACACGGTGGGAGCCGAAGAGCGTCGACATCCACACGCTCCCGGCAGTACCGAACGGACCGTACGTCTGGGAGATGGTGCTCCCGCTCCCCATCGGCGTCGACATGCTCTTCCTCGGCGCACGTCCGAGCTTCAAGTTCACCGATGAGGCAGCCCGCGTCGAGCAGGCGCTGTTCGTGACAGAGCTCGAAGAGCGCCGCCGCCAGGTCGCGCCGACCATCCTCGCCGGCGACTTCGACGCGGCGCCCGACCAGGACTGCATCCGCTTCTACACAGGGAAGTCCGCGGTCAACGGCCGCAGTGCCGCGTTCCGCGACACCTTCGCCATCGCGGGCGACGGCACTCCCGGCTACACCTGGACCACGGACAGCCCGTGGGTCGCACGCACCGTCGTCGACGGCCAGGGCATCGTCCCGAACTACTTGGTGCAGGTACCGCACCACCGCCGTATCGACTACGTCTTCGCCGGGTCGACCGAGAATCACGGACTCGTGGAGAGTGTGATCACGAACAGCAAGGTGGTGTTCGCGGAGTACCCCACCGCGAGCGACCACTACGGCGTCCTCAGCGACATCAGCCTCAAAGCACTGTCAGAGCCGACCGCCGACTGGGCCTGGGCCTGGGCCTGAGGCCCCACGCATCCCGCATGACAGAAGCGGCGCAACCTTCGGGTTGCGCCGCTTCTGTCATGCGGGGAATCCGTTGGCCCGCACCGCGATTACACCCCGTGGATCTGCTTCGCCTTGGCCGACAACTCCGAACCACGTCGCGTCCGACCGGGGTCTTCCGCCGCGAGCGCCGAGCACAGAGCATCCAGCACCGCGAGATGGATGAACCGGCTCATCGTCGCTTCGAGCTGGAACCGCGTCTCTCCGGAGCCTGCCACGAGAGAGATCATCGCCTCGCCCACTAGCGGGTGTCAATGGCCAATAGGAACTGCCCGTGGGCGGCCAGCAGAAATGCCCGCTGGTGGCCACGGAAACTGCCCACTCATGGCCAACAGATCTGCCCACCAGGGTGTTGGTGGCGTTGGCCATGTCGAGGGCGTCGTCGTTTAGTTCATCGCGGTGACTCCTTTCCCGGCGAGGGCCTGGGTCAGCCGGATGGAGTCGCCCGATGTCTGGCAGACGTGCGCGTGGTGCAACAGCCGGTCGACGGTCGCCGTCGCGAGGGTCTTGGGCATGAGTTCGTCGAACCCAGCGGGGTGCAGGTTCGAGGACACCGCGATGGAACGTTTCTCGTAGGCGGCATCGACGAGTCGATAGAGGCCCTCGGCGGCGTCCGCACCGACTTCGAGTAGCCCGATGTCATCGACGACGATCAGATCCGCGCGGAGGATCCGGGCCACGACCCGGCTGACGGAGTCATCGGAGCGGTGCGCGCGGACCAACGCGCCGAGATCCTCGAGCCGGAACCACGCGACCCGCATCCCGGCCTCGACAACCTGTTGCCCGAGGGCCTCGAGGAAGAACGTCTTCCCCGTGCCCGATGGCCCGCAGACGACGACGTTCTCCTTCCGGCCGATCCATTCCAGGGTCCGCAGTGCCTGTTGCGTCGGGACCGGGATCGAGGACGCGGACTCGTCCCAGGTGTCGAAGGTCTTCCCGGTCGGGAACCCGGCGGCCTTGCGCCTCGTGGCGAGCATGGACCGGGCCCGGCCGGTGACCTCCTCGACGAAGAGGGCCTTGATGACCTCGGCCGGTTCCCACCGCTGGGACTTCGCGGTCGCGATCAGCTCCGGCGCCAACGCGCGAGCGTAGGGCATCTTTAACTGCCGCATCAACGCTTCGAGGTCAGCGGGGAGGACGGGCGCGGCAGCCTGGGTGACGCTCACGCGCTCTCCTCCAGACCATCCGTGACGGCAAGGTCGACCCCGGGCGTGACGGGCTGCCCGATCGCCGCCCAGCCGGCGGTGCCCTGCGCCAGCGACGCTTTCTCATCGGCTCGGTGCGCCTTGCCCTTGGAGACGGCCGCGTTGAGGATCGACGCGAGGTCACCGGTCGCGAACCGCCCGTAGGTGGCCGCCTCACCCAACGCAGCGTCGACCTGGGCTGTGCCGCTGATCTTCGCCACCGCGACCGCTTCGGCCATCTTCACGTTCATCCGCGCCGTGCCCACCGCGGCCGCTTCCAGCAGCCAGGCGTGAGCGCCGGCGCCGATGCCGAGGAACTCGGCCTCCGCGGCGCTCCTGGCCTTGATCGTGTAATCGCCCGGGACCTTCTCCCGATGGTCGGGGAAGTGCGCGTCATCGATCGCGGGACTGCCCGGCCGGGCCCGGTTATGCCGCGCGACTTCGACGGGGCCGTCGGAGCCGACGTGCACGACGATGACCTGCTCGTCGGTGCCGACACCGTGGGAGCGGACGAACACGCGGCCGCCGAGCAGGTGAGCGGGGACGGAGTACTGGCCATTCTCGAACGTGACCATCGGGGTGTTGTCCGGGACGCTGCGCGAGAGCCCGAACGCGACCGTGTGCGCGGTGTCGGGGACCCGGTGCAGCCGGAGCTGTTCTTCCTCGAGCATCGCCGCGGGCTTCCGCCGGGTGGCGCGGTGTTCCCGGTTGTTGACGTGGTCCATGAACGCGTCGCACGCCGCTTCCACCTCGGCGAACGAGGCGTACTCGGGTAACAGGTTCGTGTCCTTGGGGACGATGTCGGCCTTGGCGAGCTTCACCGAGGACTCCACCCCGCCCTTGGACGCCGGATCCGCCGGCTGACAGGTCAACACTGTCACCCCGTAGTGGCGGGCGAAGTCCACCGTCTGCTGGTTCCGCACCGGGACCCCGGCGATGTGCGACACGGTGACCGTTTTCTCGTTGTCGGTCAGCACATAGGTCGGGGCGCCGCCAGCGGTCCTAAACGTGCGATCCAACGCCGCGAACACGCTCGGCGCGGTCCGGTCCCGCAGCGGAATGACGATCCGGAACCGACACCACGCCAACCACGCCACGAACAACACCGTCTTCTTCCCGTCGATCACCGGGCCGTCGCCAAAGTCGTACTGTAACCACATCCCCGGCTCCGTTATCCAGGGGCGGTGCACCCGGACGTGGCCGAGCCGGTAAGCGGCGCGGACCTGCGCGACCGCCCGGCGGGTCGAGCGTTCAGAGCCCTCATAGCCCAGCGCGACGAGCCTGTCGTGAGCCTTATCAGCCCGGATCTTGCCCAGAGACTTCTCGACCCATTCCTCGATCTTAGGCAGGAACGGGTCCGTGACCCGGCCCCGGAACGCCGGCTCGGCGATCGGTCTCCCGGCATCGCGAGCGGCAACATGCCGCGCAACGGTGTGGTGCGAGCAACCGGTCAGCTCCGCGGTCGCGCGCAACGATCCAGTCAGATCGTATGCCTCAAGTATTTCCATGACTTCTCCGTCTAACTTCATTACAGGACCTCTTCCTGGGTGACTTTGGTGCGTCTAGACACCGCAATCAAACCCCGGGAAGAGGCTCCCGCCGCATAACCGGGCGGGGTTCCGAAAAGGAAGTGGGCAGATCGGCTCTGCGAGGTGCCTCATTTAAATATGCCCGCGAAACTCTTCCGGTGACTCACCAGGAAATGCCCGCGTAGGTTCAGCCTAGACCGCGCGCTTGCGTCCGGCCTGCTGTGCGGGTTTTACCCCCGCTTTCGCGTCGGGAGTTTTGGCGAGTTCTGCAGCCTCGAGCGCCCGGGTCTTCTTGGCGGCGAGGTAGGTGAGGCGCTGCTGGATCCGGTCGATCTCACGGGCGATATGCGCGGGGTTCAAGCTGTCCCGGTATGCGGTCAACTCCGCTGTTTTCTCGGGTGTGAGGGCACCGGATTTCAGGAGCCGGTCGAATGGTGTCGCGAGATCGTCGTAGACGCGTTTGCGGCGGCCCTTGGAATCGGTGGCCCAGCCGATGGGTTTCTTCGTCGGGGTGAGGTAGTTATGGCGGTCGTTCACGACCTGCCAGAGGTCGTTCAAGAGCTTCAACTGTGGGAGGGTGTCGTATCTCCAGTAGAACCCGTACCTGCGCACGATCTGGTTGTTCTTCGACTCGATCGTGGCCTGATCATTCTTCTTGTACGGCCGGGACCTCGTGAAGTAGATATCGAGCTCGGCCGCCCAGCCGATGACGTCGTAGTTGATGAACTCGGAGCCGTTGTCGAAATCGACCCCGGTCACTTCGAACGGCACCTCGGTGATGAACCGGTCGAGGGCGTCGCGAATGTGCAGGTGAGCGTTATTCCGGATCGAGCGGGTGTACGTCCAGCCAGTGTGCATATCGGTGAGATCAACCGTTCGACAGAACTCGCCCTTCAACACGGGCCCGCAGTGTGCCACGGTGTCGCCCTCGAAGAAGCCCGGCACCTGCTCGATCTCGTCGCCGGCTTTCCTGATCGTGATCGAGTTACGCAAGAGCGGCCCCGGCGTGGTCGTCGTGATCCCACGCAACGGGTCTTTCTGTCGTACTGGGGCGAGGTAACGGTCGATGGTTGCTGGGGACATCGCGAGGAGTTCGTCAGCGACCTGATGACTGTAGCGGCCCTTGCCGGGCACGAGTTCACCGTGTGTTTCGAGCAGCATGAGCTGCAGCTCCATCGTCGCTGCGAGGTATTTCCCGCTGATCCCTCCCGCGTACGCCCATACCCGTTGCAAGACTTTGAGCGCATCGTGGGAGTACTTCAGCGGGCGGGGCTTGCGTTTACGTGCGCCGACCCGGCGTGGTTTCAGGGCCCCTTTCAACTGTCTCCGGGCGTTGTCTCTGGACCACCCCGTGATCGAGCACACCTCATCGAGGAGTTTGCCCTTGTCCTTCTTGGTCGCAGCCTGGTACTGCTTCGCGAACTTTTTTGTGATCTCGTGTCTGGCGCGCATCGATAGCCCACTTCCCATGAAACTGATGATTCCGTTTCGCGGGCATTCTTATGTGAGGCACCGGAATCGTTTCGCGGGCAAAATACGTGAGGCACGTCGCTCTGTTGCAAAAATCGTGAAGCTTGAGCATGCTTGGCGGAGATTGGACGGACGGAACGATGACGGATTTCAAGTGGCGCCATTTCCAGGGTGATGTGATCCTGTGGGCGGTGCGCTGGTATTGTCGCTATCCGATCAGCTATCGCGACCTTGAGGAAATGCTGGCGGAACGCGGCATTTCGGTCGACCATACGACGATCTATCGCTGGGTCCAGTGCTACGCCCCGGAGATGGAGAAGCGGCTGCGCTGGTTCTGGCGGCGTGGCTTTGATCCGAGCTGGCGCCTGGATGAAACCTACGTCAAGGTGCGGGGCAAGTGGACCTACCTGTACCGGGCAGTCGACAAGCGGGGCGACACGATCGATTTCTACCTGTCGCCGACCCGCAGCGCCAAGGCAGCGAAGCGGTTCCTGGGCAAGGCCCTGCGAGGCCTGAAGCACTGGGAAAAGCCTGCCACGCTCAATACCGACAAAGCGCCGAGCTATGGTGCAGCGATCACCGAATTGAAGCGCGAAGGAAAGCTGGACCGGGAGACGGCCCACCGGCAGGTGAAGTATCTCAATAACGTGATCGAGGCCGATCACGGAAAGCTCAAGATACTGATCAAGCCGGTGCGCGGTTTCAAATCGATCCCCACGGCCTATGCCACGATCAAGGGATTCGAAGTCATGCGAGCCCTGCGCAAAGGACAGGCTCGCCCCTGGTGCCTGCAGCCCGGCATCAGGGGCGAGGTGCGCCTTGTGGAGAGAGCTTTTGGCATTGGGCCCTCGGCGCTGACGGAGGCCATGGGCATGCTCAACCACCATTTCGCAGCAGCCGCCTGATCGGCGCAGAGCGACAGCCTACCTCTGACTGCCGCCAATCTTTGCAACAGAGCCCTCATGAGGTCCTTTGGTCGGCAGAGGACTTCTGGCGTGTAGAAGACCGTTCGAAATCGGTTCGCGAGGGCGTAGTGCTTCGCGTCGTGCTCCCCACGCGGACCCCACTCGTTGATGTACGCCTCGAGCGCGTCCCAATTCGCGTACCGACGAGCGGAGTTGGTCTTTCCCACGCCTGCAGCGCCGTGGCAGATCCCGATGGTCTTCTCTTTCCGCACGGCGTTGGCGAACTCGGTGAAACGTCGGTGTTCTTTGGTGACGATAAATGCTTGGTTCATCACTCGTCCTCTTCGTAGGTGCGCAGCTTCGGCCGCCGCTTTGTGGGTTCGGGGATGCGAGGTTCCTCACGGGTGGCAACGGTCGGGATGCGGTCGTTGATGGCTCGCCGCAGCTGCTTGCGACGGGCGCGGCGAGCCGTTTCGATGTCGCGAAGACTGAGGCGCAGGTTGGGGTGGGCTTCATCGATAGCGGTACAGATGAACGTGTCCCGGTCATAGACCCGGATCTCGGAGATGTCGCGGGGGTCGTACCGGATCGTGATGGTGTGGCCGACGAACGGGGCAAGAGTGGGGGCGAGGTAGCGCTGGCCTTGGAAGTGGATACCGTCGCGTTGCACGACTCGGTTCTTCGGAACAGTGAGGAGAAGTCCGTCGAGCTCTTGGAAGCTGTCGGGCATCCGTGGCAGCCATCCGTCTGCAACCCAAGCGTCCCGCGGCGAGATCCCCAGCTCACTATGGGGCCGGTCGTTGTAGGTGCCAATAAACTGGCCGATAGCACGATCGAGACCGGCAAGGTCGAGGACAGGCGTAGGTGCCCGACTGCCGGGTCCAAGGTAGCCAGGTAGTGCGCTCAGGAGTTCCGTGTTGATCGTGCCGAAGAACCTCTCGATCTTGCCGCGCCCCTGAGGCCTGCCGACGGTTGAGTGGATGATCCTGACATGCAGGGCGATCGCGGTTCGTTCGAGGTGGTGGCTGATGAAGTCGGAGCCGTGGTCGACGTGCAGGATGTCGGGGATGCCGCACATCGCCCACGCGGGGTCGGTCTTCCGCCAGATCGCCTGCCGGAGGGCGAGGGCTGTGTTGATAGCTGAGGGTGCACCGCTGAACACCATGAACCCGCAGATCGCACGGGAGTAGTCGTCCATCACGGTCGTCAGCCACGGCCGGTCAGGTTTACCGTCAGCGCCGACGATGAGGATGTCGAGTTCAGTGTGGTCGGACTGCCAAGTTTGGTTCGGGTGTTCAGCACGGCGCCGGAAGACGAGCTCGTGCTTGTCTCGGTACGAGGCCGGCCCCTCCAGCGCCAAAGTGACAAGAGCCGGATCGAGGGCCTGGACGATCTGCCGCACGGTCGCATAGCTCGGAGCCCGCAGCTCACGCGCCTGCGCATCAGTGACGGCGAGACGATGCAGCGTGGCGACACTCGGGCGCGGCCGAGTGAGTGCCAGCTGTTCGATGAACGCGACCGTCTCTGCTGAGGTTCGGCGGACACCTTTGTCCATACGCGCATGAGGGTCGAGGGATGCGACGCCGCCTGCTCGATAGAGCTGGTTCCAACGCTGCAGAGTCCGAGCGGAGATCCCTGTTTCCCGAGCGAGGACGGCGAGCGGGATCTGGTCTTCGACATGCAGCCGAAGAACACGCCACCGCTCGGCCGCATCCACGAGTCACCTACACGGTGGTGCTCTCGCGGGCCGCAGAGGCTTGCTGATGCCGGTACAAAGTGGCTCGGCTCCACCCGACGAGCTTTGCCGCATCCTCCGCGGTGCGGCCCTTCGCCCGGGCCTCGGAGACGAGCTTGAGTTTGTCCGCTACAACCACAGGATCGGACAAAGGCCGACCAAACTTGGTGCCCCCATTTCGAGCGGCTGTGATTCCTGCGTTCACACGCTCGGTGATCAGCTCGCGTTCATACTCGGCCAAGGTGGCAAGCATGTTCAGCATCAGCCGGCCCGACGTCGTCGACGGGTCAATCCCATCCGAGATGCTCTTCACCTGTATGTCACGCCCTCGGAGCAGCTTCACCGTGTTCAGCACATCGATCAAGGATCTTCCGAGGCGATCGACTCGCCACACGACGACGGTGTCGCCGGGCTGGGCGTGCTCGAGGAGCTTCTTCATCCCGGGGCGTGAGATCGCGGTCCGACTGCCCGAGGTGACGTCGGCAAAAATGTCCCGCTCCTGCACGCCCGATTTGACCAGAGCCTCAACCTGCAACTTTGCGTCTTGGCTTCTGGTGCTGACCCGCGTATATCCAAGATGTCTCACGGCTCCATTCTGCCTTGGAAATAGCTAGAAACGTCGACGCAAAGACACTTCGCGGTGAGACATGTTTCCAAGACAAATGTGACCCGGAATTCCACCGTTAGTTCCTGAGGCTCGAGGGAGGCTTCGCGTGTCTCGAAAAGCTTTTGATTGTCAACGCATGTCGATGTCCGTCATGCCTTGGATCCCGGACATTCGGGGGTGTGGTGCAGGAAAGCTGGGGAGGCGAGAAGCACCCGGAAAGCGGCGGTTGACGCGTCGCACTGGATGAAATTTCCATCACAGTTTTGGCGTGGAGTGTTCATCCACGGTTTGGTCGGACGCCACCGATGCGACATCTGGTCCTCCTAATTTGGGCGACGTGACCAGAACCGATCTTTCATCCTCACGCCTTTGGCGCGGCGACGGACAACCTCTGCTCGAGCAGATCCGCCTTGCAAGTGCATCGTTCTCCGAATCGGAGAAGCGAGTTGCGCGCTCGATCCACGCCGATCCGCGTGTCGTCATGACGAGCTCCGTGACGGAGTTCGCCCAGATATCTGGAACGTCGGTCGGGTCAGTTGTGCGGTTCTGCCAGAGGTTCGGTCTGCATGGCTTCCAAGAGTTCAAGCTCCTACTCTCGCGCGAAACCCCGCCCGATAGCCCGGGCCCGACCGATGCAGAGGATCCACTCATGAGCACTGTGCGGGGGACTCTGCGTGAAAGCGCGGACGCACTGGAAGCAACCGCCACTCACATCGACCTCAGCGACGTGACGACCATCGTCGACGCCCTAGCATCGGCCCGACGCATTCGGTTCGTAGCAGTGGGCACGTCCGCTCCGCTTGCCTCAGACGCAGCCTATCGACTTACGGCCCTCGGACTCGACGCGACGTTCACCCCCGACTTCATCGCCCAACACGTCGCCGTCCAGGGCCTTGATGAGCGCGACGTCTGCTTTGTCATCAGCCACACGGGATCGACGAAAACGACGCTCGAGGCGGCGCGCACCGCTGCCAATTCAGGAGCGAAAGTCATCGGCATCACGAGCTTCCTCACATCCCCGCTCACAGAGATCGCACACGCGCTGATCGTCGCGGGGAGCTCGGAGACGCGGCATCGAGTGGAGGCGATGACCAGCAGAATCGTGCATCTCTCACTTCTCGATGCCATCTACAGCGTGCTCACGATCCGAGTCAGCGGCGCGACGGAACGGCGTGACGAGGCCGAGAAACTCGTCAACTCCCACCGGATCTGATCCGGCTCGAGCCCCATAGACAGAGAGCGAAGATCGTGAACGGACAGGTCACCGACACCGACGGCAACCCGCTGGCGGACATCCGGGTAAGCGACGGGAACACCGTCGTGCATACTGCGGCCGACGGGAGGTTCCAGCTGGAGACGGACGCGCGTTTCGTGTTTGTGGTGCGTCCGGTGGGTTGGCGATGCAACCAATGGTACTTCGACGGTCGCGAATCCGAGGTGACCTTCACCCTGCAGGCGTCCCCAGTAACGCTTCCGCTTCGCTTCGCTCATCTCACGGACACGCACATCGGTGATGGCGGCAACTATCCGCAGCCCGCGGAACTTGGCACGGGTGAACGTTTGTCTACATTGCTGACCAAGATCGTCGAAGACCAACCGGACCTGCATTCCGCGATCATCACCGGTGACCTGACCGACCACGGCCTCCGCGAGCAATACCGCGAGTTCCGCGAAGCAATTTTCGACACACCAATCCCCGTGCATGTAATTCCCGGCAACCACGATCACATGACGGAACAGACGAGCGATGTCGTCAGCCGCAACGGCTACGCAATCCACTCCGGAGAACCGCGCCACTACGAAGCATTTCTCGGCCCGCGGTGGTATTCGTACGATCTTCCCGCACTGCACGTCGTCGCCATCGACTGGTTCACGCACGAGCTCGGCCGGGATCACGAACAGCAGAATGCCTGGCTGAGGGCCGACCTCGAAGCACTCGACGAGGACATTCCCTGGATCCTACTGTCGCATGATCAGCCAGGCTCCTCGATTCTCTCTGGGCTCCCGAGGCCCCCCATCGCTACATTCTCGGGGCATCGCCATACGTCGCGGGTCGTACGTACTGCGGACACGCTGCACGTCAACACTCCACCTGCGCTCTTCGGTGGCGTCGATCTTTCTCCGGCGACCTACCGCCTTATCACGTGGGACGGCGTAACGATCGGCGTCGAGACGCTCCCTACCGATCCGGATCCTGCCCAGACCCCCGCGGTACTCCTCCCAGCCGCGGCCGAAGCGGCGCGCTGGCGCCGGAGCGTCGGGACGCCCGGCCAGCGTGCCCCTTTCGCGATCGCCAAGGGCGTCATCGTTCTTCCCCTCGCCGATGACGACCACGCTTCGGGGGGTCTCTTCGCGGTCGACGCCGCGACGGGCGGGCTGCTCTGGCACGCCGACCTTGATGCTCCCGTGCGTTCGGCCCCCGTGGTGCACGGCGCGAGCGGCACGGTCCTGTGCACATCGGTATCCGGAACGACAGCGGCGTTCGAAATCTCCACGGGGCGACAGCTATGGCGGAAGCACACCCCCGACCCACTCAGGCTCTTCGGGTTCACTCCGCCAGCAATTCACGAGAATCTCGTCCTCGTGGGCGATCACTCCACCTTGCGCGCGCTCGACATCGACGACGGACACACGATCTGGGAGCGACGGGACATAGCGCCGTACCAGATCTTCGCCCTCCTCGCCGCGCCCGTCTTCTGGGAGCGACGGGCAGCCGACGACGCGTCGGCTCTCATCGTCTGGAGCGGATTCCCTGAGCCGCGAGTCCCTGTCCTCCTGGATCCGGAGACGGGCGAAACGTTCGGGGACCGACTTGCGGAGAGCAACACAGATCTCCTCGAATCGTTGCGCGGTTCGTCCCCCCTCCCGATCCGCACGCCGCTCATCGAACCTGCTACGGGTGATCTGATTGCGACCGGGATCACTGGAGTGTTCCGACGTCCCACGAACAACGACGCGGTGAGCTGGTTCCAAGCGAGCTCGATTCCGTGGAACCCGACGCCGCCGTACTGGACGCTGGAAGGAGTTCTGTTCTCCGACGCGGGAGGCAGCGTCTATCTCAGAGACGCGGCGAGCGGCGAGACACGCTGGCACGCAGAGGTCGCGGCTCGAAGTAATGCCTGCCTACTCACGTACAGGCGCACTCCTCATCCGCTCTTCGCGGCGCCGACGATCTTGGACAAGCAGGTCATCCTCCCAGCCCTCGACGGTGACATCATCACCCTCGATCTCGGTGATGGCGCCCTGCGCTCACGGTTCGCCACCGGCATCCCAATCCTCGTCTCCGTGCAGCGCTTCGAGGATACGACCGTCGTGCTCCACGCCGACGGCACACTCTGCGCCTACCCGAGCGCAATCGTGCAGGGGGAGGAGTCGTGAAGCACCGGAGTATCGGTTGGGTGCTCGTAGCACCCGCGCTCGCACTCATCGGATTGTTCGTGCTCTTGCCGGGCGTGCTTGCGCTCGTCGGCAGCCTCTTCCGCATCGATCTCGGCGACCGCACCGTATGGACCTGGGCCGGTATCGCGAACTACACGGCGATCCTCACCGACCCTGCGGTACAGCAGGCACTGTGGAACACGGTCGTCTACTCAGTCCTCACCATTGTTCCCAGCCTCGTGCTCGGACTCGGCACCGCCATGCTTGCGCACTCGTTTACTCGAGGTCGACCCGCGCTCCAAGTTCTGCTCTTTCTCCCCTTCGCCACCAATATGGTCGCGGGGGCACACCGCAGCAAGACTTGCCTCCCCACAGAAGAGACGTCGCGATCGTCTTCCAACACTTCGCGCTTTATCCCCATCTCAGTGCGCTTGAGAACATCACGCTCGGCCTGCGACACGGCCTGCGCCTCACCCGCGAAGAGGCACGGGCGCGGGCAATCGACCTGGCGCGGCGCATGGGTATTGGAGAGCTGCTGTCCCGGAAGCCGCGACAGATGTCCGGCGGACAGCGTCAGCGTGTTGCACTCGCGCGGGCGCTCGCGCGCAACGCGCGCGTCGTTCTGCTCGACGAGCCGCTCTCGGGACTTGACGCCCAGCTCCACGTCGCGCTGCGCCAGGAAATCGCCGATCTGATGCGCGCGACCGGTGCGACGTCCATCCACGTCACCCATGATCAGAGCGACGCGATGGCGCTGGCCGATCGCATTGCTGTCATCCGCGCGGGTCGAATCGAGCAGATAGGTACTCCGGAAGAGATCTACCACGATCCCGCGACGTCATTCGTCGCTGGTTTCATCGGGTCGCCACCCATGAACCTCTTCGACGGAGAGCGCAGGGACGGGGGGTATCGCACCGTCTTCGGTGTGATCGCCTCACCGCCCGCCTCCCGCAGCGTCCTGGTCGGAGTGCGGCCGGAGCGTCTTCGCCTCCGAGAGGCCGCAGATTACCGAGCGACCGGCCTCGTCCATACAGTGATCTTCGAGGGGGAGACGCAGGTCCTTGAAATCACGGTGGATGGCGTCCCCGCCGCGGTTCGCACGGATCGCGGCGTCTCGGTTCATCGCGGCGAGTCCGTATCGATTGGCTTCAACGCATCGGACATTCTGCTGTTCGACGCCGAGACGGGTGCCCGATTGCCACGCGACGGTGCTCATGCCGAGTAGGGGCGGCGCCGTCCTGTGGGATCTCGATGGCACGCTCATCGACAGCGAGGCGAGCTGGGCGCACGCGTGCGCCCAGCTCTCGCGCGAGCTTGGAGCGCATCCCTGGGATCCTGAACCGGCAGAGATCTCGGGCATCTCCATTCCTGGTCTTGCGGATCTCCTCCGTGAGCGTGGAGCTCGTAGTGAACGCCGTGTGGTCGTGAAACTGCTGGCGGAACGAATGGAGGATCTCAATCGTCGCGACGGAGTCTTGTGGCGCCCGGGGGCGCTCGACCTGCTGGAGACCCTGCAGCGTGCGGGCGTTTGCCAAGGACTCGTCACGATGTCCCCCTCGCGCACCGCAGCCACCGTCCTCGAACAGCTACCTCACCCATACTTCGCCGACGTAACGACGGCAGATATGGTCACCCGTCCAAAACCCGACCCAGAGGCCTACCGGACAGCTCTCCGCAACTTACGCGTCTCTGGCTCGCAATCCGTGGCAATAGAAGACTCCACCGTTGGGGTGCAGAGCGCGCGAGGCGCGGGTCTCCGCGTGATCGCCGTACGGGGCTCCCAACCCGTCGAGGCACAGGATGGCATCCAGGTATGGGAGTCGTTCCGTCATCGCGGGATCGATGACGTGATCGCGGCGGGCTTGCGACTCTGAGGCGTCTCTGGATCGAAAGCAGTGCCAGTACCCCTGCGCGTTGCACTGGAAACAAGCTCGCGAAACCCATGAATCTAGAGATATCTCACCGGCCGCACTGACTCGACTAGTCCCCGGGGAGCGTCCTCTCGTCTTGCCCGCCCGCCAGCTGACGGTAGCTTCACGTACCCCGGTTCGTCTGGAGCGGGGTGGCGGAGGCGCTCGAACAGGGCATACCGTCCATCCACCAGACGCGATCTACGTCGCTATCGTCGGACCACTTGCGCATCCTCAGCGCGACGAAAGCTACATAGCTGATGTACAGCGGAAGGCAGATGAAGCTAACCAGGATGATCCATCCGTCCGGTATGCCCCAGCACTAAACGCTCCACTTCACCAGAAATATGAAGACTGGGAGTGGTGCCAAGAGTGCCGCAACGGCCAGCGCGGACCCCTTTGACACCAACCGCGCTTGCCTAGACGCCTCAGGTGTCGTCTCCATGCGGCGGCGGTAACACACCCCATGCGCGTAGGGGCAGTGGAACCGACCATCTAACCGGTTCGCGAAACCCATGGGTTATGCGACAGGGAGGTTACGAGACACATGCGCCCGGTCGCGGCCGCGTGATCGACCACGAGACTTGCGACCTTGCGGCGGGCGTCTTCGAGGCTTGCCCCGATGACCTTCTGGGGCTGCCCGTTGAGCGTGACGATTGCTGAGCCGTCCTTTTCGGTAGTGGCATGAGCGGTCATGATGCTTCCTCCTTGTGTGATGCGACAGCCGTTGCCGTGGTGCTGCCTCCGGGTGACTGATTCGGCGGGTACGCCTCGATTCGCACGGCGGCGTCTCCGAGCTGCAAGCGCACACCGTTGGGAACAACGGTCGGCGTGTGTGGTGCGAGGGGCGTTCCATCGGCCTCGGTGCCGTTTGCTGCGTCTTGATCGGTGACGATCAAGCGGCATTCGTCATCGACGTCGACCAAGGCGTGCGTGCGCGAGCACTCACGGCCAGGGCTGTCAAGCGTGACGCTTGTGTGCCCTGCAATCTCTTTGGGCCTGCGGCCGAGCACGATGGGCGGTTCAGCGCGCAGCGCTCCTGCGCCTTCGACGTGCACGAGCAGAGTCGGCCGCGCTGCCTTGCGCGGTACGACGATGGTGTGGTCGATCACCGTTTCTTCCTCGGCGGGGGCGGCGTGGTACGCCTCGGGGATCGGGTTGGGGCGCGGCTTGGGGGCGATGACCGGCGTGGGCATCAGCGAAATCGTGCCTTCTGGGTAGACGTAAAACTGCCAGTTGGCGTCAGGGTCATATGCGATGAAGTGCTGGGCTTGGCCCGTCTCCACGGCGTGCGCTATTGCCATGTCTCGTACCTTGTCGCGGGCCTCCGCGAGCGAAGGGGCACGAAACTTTGTTTCGTGGCCGTCGATAACGATGCGAGCTGAGCCGTCTCGGCCGACGAACGATTCAATGGACATAGCGGATCTTCTTACTCTTCGGACTCGGGCAATGACGGGGCGGGCAGGTCGAGGTCACCAAGCATCGGCTGTTCAATGTCAACAACGGTGCCGGTGCGCTCATCGAGGATGAAGTACCAGATAGCGGTGTTGTTGCCGATAGGCACGGTGGTGGAGCCGTTGTGATAGGTGCCCTCGTAGTTCACTGAGACGCCGACGCGGAATTGCCCGGTGCCCGGTTCTCGGTGTTCGTTGCCTTCGCCGTATTCGATTGAAGCGGGCACGCTGCCGACGTTGTTGACCTTGATCTGTGAGATTTCGTTAGTACCGAAATACCCCGCCCAAACAGGCAGGTAATCGCGTGCAAGGCTTTCACTCATTCCGGCCTCGATATAGCGCTGTTGGGTCGTCTCCGGGTTGGCGGTGCCGTTCCATGCAGCCGCGAGGCGGGCAACGTCGAAGACGGTTTGCTGCTGTTCCTCGGTGAACGTGATGGTGGGCGTCTCTTCGATCTGGCTCGATGTGTCGGGCTGCGCGTCGTCCTCATCGTTGTTCTGGTTGGCGAGTACCAGCCACACGATGAGGCCTGCGAGAATCGCGGCTGCTGCGATGCAGCCGATGATGATGAGCGTGAGGCGCTTGCGGTCAATCATGGTGTGGTGCTCCTTAGAACGTAAAGCCAGCGGCGGTGAGGATGGGGAGGGGATCAACGGCGGTGCCGTTTAGGTGCACCTCGAAGTGCAGGTGACAGCCGGTGCTGTAGCCCGAGCTGCCGGTGAGCGCGATTTGTTCTCCGGCTTTGACCTTCTGCCCTGCTGAAACCATGATTTCGTTTGTGTAGCTGTGGACGTACCAAGTCACGAGGCCTTCGCCGTGGTCAATCTCGATAATCATTCCGCCGCCGCCGCCGTCGAATACGCGGCTTACTTCGCCGTCTCGGGCTGCCCAGACGGGGCCGCCGCATCCTCCGGCTTCAAGGTCAAGGCCGTAGTGGAATGGCTGTGTCGGCCCGGCCGGGGTCTGGATGACTTCGCGAGGCCCAAAGCCTCCGTTGATGGGGCCGTTGCCGGGCCGCGCCCATCCGTCGAGGCCGATTTCGCCGGGAATGCCTGGGATCGTTTCGCAGCTCCCGCTGCCGCTAAGCAGGCTCGAATCGAGGCCTGACAGTGCAGCGACGACGGCGGTTGCGGGCACCCAGTAAATCTCGTAGTGGAACGGGTCTTGGTTGACCTGCACCTTGTGAGCTACGAGTGTCGGGGCGAGGCTCTGGCGCTCGGCCTCGGGCACCTTCTGAATCATGGCGTCGAAGAACTTGCCCGCTGAAATGTAGGGGTCGAGCCGGTCTTCGAGGGTGCCCCAGTTGTCGCGCTGTTGGAACAGGCCTCGGCTATCCGGGCCTGCGGCGTCGCCGTACTCGAGTACCTGCAAGCTCGACTCGCCCATAGCGGTCATGACGCCGATGGTCTGATCGCGCACGCTCAGGCCGCGATCTTGGGCGGCCTGGATGATGTGTGCGGCGTTCACTAGTTGCTCATGGCCGTAGCCCGAAATGCTGGTGGCGGGCACCTTGCTGGGGTCGATACGACCGCCTGTGTTGAAGCTGCACGCGGCCGCGCTGGCGGGTGCGAAGAATGCCAGTAGGGCAATGATGAGCAGCACCACGGCGAGCACTGCCGACACAATCGTGATGATCGGTGTCGAAGTGGCGACGGCCGCAACGGCCGCGACGATGGTGCGCAGCGCGTTCGCTGCGGCGGCGGCCGCGCGTGCCTGAGCTGCGGCAAACCGGGTGATCGACGTGCCTGTGCTCGCGGTGGTCTTGGCGGCCTTCGCGGCCGCGGCGCGCTTCTGCGACGCAACGATGCCGCCCTTGACGGCCTTCCCGGCGAGCTGGCCGCCCGAGCGCACGCCTCGGCCCGCGGTCTTGGCTGTGGCGGCGGTGCCTCGCTTCGCGCCTGCGAGAGCGACGTTCTCGCCCTCGCGGGTAGCGAGGTCTACCGCGTCCTCGTCGCCGTCAGCCGTCTTGGCGGTGGTGGCCGCAAGTGCAGTGCCCTTCACAACACTGTCGCCCGCGCCCTTCGCAGCTCCCGCCCCTGCTTTGCCTGCGGCCTTCGCAGTGCCGCGCATTCCGCGGCCGAGCGCCCCGCCGCTCGTGCCGGTGGGCGCGTCCGTGGGATCATCGCCGCCGATGATCTGCACCGAGCGCTTATTGAGCGAGAGCCGCGCGAGGTTGTCGGAAGCTTCACCCTGCGGGTTCGAGCTGCGAAGGCCTTTCATTGGGGGTTACCTCTCTCCGAATGACGTTGAGAACAGCTTGTACAGTGCTGAATCGGTCGGAATGCGACCATCCATCGGGATCACCGCATTACCTGAGCGCATGAGGCCGTGGCCGGGTTGTACGTTCGTGAAGAATCGGCGCTGCTCTTCGGAGAAGTGCAGCAGCTCGCACAAGCTGTCGGCGTCAGTTGCGTTCTGGCCCAGCAGCAGCAGGAAGTCACAGTTCGCGAGCATCAGGCGTGCGTCCTGGTTTGCCAGCAGCTCTTCGATGTTCTGCGTGATGCCGGTAGGGATCAGCCCCCACTTGCGCGCACGCTTGTACAGGCCGCGGAAGTAATCCGCGCTGTACTTGTTCGAGAACAGCAGGTGGAACTCGTCAATGTAGAGCCAGGTGCGGCGGCCCTCGGCGCGGTTGCGAGCTACGCGGTTCCAAATCTGATCGAGAATGACCATCATGCCGAACGTGCGCAGCTCGTTACCGAGCTTGGAAATATCCCACGACACAAGCCGGTTTGCCGGGTTGACGTTCGTGCGGTTCGAGAAGCCGCCGAGCGAGCCAATCGTGTAGATTTCGAGCATTCGCGCCAGCTCGCGGCCTGCGTCTTCGCCGCTCTGTGCGAGTGCTTCGCGCAGCTCCACCAGGGTAGGCATTGGCCCGCCTTCGGCGGCGTGCTTCCTGTAGAGCGTGAGGGTGCTGCGGTCTGCGACTGAACGCTG
The DNA here is from genome assembly GCF_052446065.1 of Leucobacter shiyiweii. GTDB lineage: Bacteria > Actinomycetota > Actinomycetes > Actinomycetales > Microbacteriaceae > Leucobacter. Next base: position 36,918 of record NZ_JBQTGR010000003.1, read on the forward strand.
CTCGGGCGTCAGTCCAGCCTTGCCGCCCACGAGCGCTTCGAGCATGGTCAGCACGAATTCGCACTTGGCGTTGATCGGGTCGTCTTCGCCGGTCGTGAAGTTGAGCTCAATATCCATCGGGTTCACGCGCTGCTCACTGCCCGCGTGAATACGGATGACTTCGCCGCCGAATGCCTCGATGAGCGGTTCGTACTCGTGCTCGGGGTCGATCACGATTACGTCATCGTCTGGGCGGCTCAGGAGCACGTTCGTAATCTCCATCTTGCCGCTCTGCGACTTACCCGAGCCACTGGTGCCGAGAATGAAGCCGTTGCCGTTGGTGGTACGGGTGCGATCAGCCACGAGCGCGTTGCTGCTCTGTGCGTTCACGCCGTACCAGTTGCCACCGGGAACGAACAGCTCTTGCGTGGTGAAGGGCACAATGATTGCGGCTCCGGCCGTGGTCAGGGTGCGCCGCATGGGGATACGGCGGCGGCCGATAGGTAGTTCGGTCGTCAGGCCGTCGAGCTGCATGTAGGTTGCGACCTCGGCGGTGCAGCTCTGCTTGCGAATCACGGTCATCACGCGCTTCACGTTCTGTTCCATCTTCTCGCGTGACGTGGCGCTCACTCCCATTACCATCACCGTTGAGAACAGCTTTTGGTTCGAGCTGCGCAGCTCATCGCGGAGGCCTTGGGCCTCTTCGAGATTGTCCTTGACGGCGCGCGGGATCATTTCTTTGTCGATGCCCTGCTTCGTCGCGCGCTTCTGCTCGGTGATCTTCTGCATTTCAAGCTCTGCGATCTGCCGCTGCACAAGGCTCATGCCCTCGACCTGTTCGAGGGGTTCAAGGTGCAGCGAGATAGTCAGGTCGCACTTGATTTCGGTCAGCTCTGAGATGAGTCGATCCGAGAGCCACACGGGGTAATCGCGCATCCAAAGCACGGTGTGGTAGGTGTCTCCCGAGCCGTTGCGGAAGATGAGCGGGCCGTTCTTGTCCTTGGCGTCAATCTCCCAGGGCGCGACGAAATCGGCCGTTGAGAGCTTGCGGTTCGGCTCGAACTCGTCTTCGTTGAATGTGAACAGCTCGTGTGGTCGCAGAATGTGGCTGAACACTTCGAGGCGCTCGGCTCGGTTGAGCCGGTGCACCTGGCACCCGTCCATGCCTTGCAGCGCTGCCTCGGCCTCGTGGAAGATGCGTGTGAGGGTCGTTTCAGCCTTTTCGAGGTCGGTTTCTTGCACGGTAACAGTCAGGTACTTCTCCGTGACCGTGTTACCGCTGGCGGCCGCGAGCTTGTCGCGTACGATTCGGTTGAAGTCGGTGCGGAAGAAATCGAACTCGTCGCCTCGCAGCGGCTTTTGCACAAGCTGGCTCACGTCGGCGTCATCGAGCACGCGGTTCACGATGGTTTCCTGTACACGGGTGCCTGCACCGTAGCTGTTCAGGAATCGTGCCCAGCGATCAACGATGCTCGTTTGCTGGTCTTCGGCGGCTGCGACATAGTTGATGTCGCTGATGCCCAGTGTCATCGACCATTCATCTTCACCGAGCCAGGCGACGCCGCTGGGCATGATCGCTTCGTAGCCCAGTATGTCGCGGGTGCGCTTCGGCGCGGCCTTGTAGCCGGTGGGGCCAGCGTTATCGCTGCCAGACTTCCGGGCCTTGCGGTTGCGGCGCTCTCCGGGCTTTGCCAGGGCGGCGGCGCGCTGCTTCTGCTTGCGGGTGTTCCGTGATCGTTTTGCGGAGCTTCCGTGCTGCGGCTCGGCGCTGCTTGGCGCTTCGGTTTCGGCTGGTCGGCTCGGCAGGTTCGCCGGGCGCGACAGGTACGGGTTCTCCTGCGGAGTCGTTACCGGGCTGGGGTTCGAAGGTGTCTGCATAGCTAATCGTCTTTCTCATCAGGTGGTGGCGGAGGAAGAATCCGAGATACTGCTCGGGTTTGAGGCCCATAGGTCTCCACCAGCCCCATATGGCTGCTGGGATGAGCAACGGGAACATGACGTACATGCCGACCGTCGTTGCTTGTTCCATCGTCTGACCGATGCCCATGAGTCCTACGGTGACTCCGGCGAACGCGCCGCCGCCGATGCCAACCATGAACGCGAGTGCGGCGATCTGTCGCCAGGTGCGCCCAAACATCGGTTTGGGTTCGTAGGCGGCGATCTCCTTGTAGACCTTCATTTCAAGTGCCATGACTTAGCCCTCTCCGATGACCTTCTTGGCGAGGCCATTTGCACCGAACAGTAGGAAGATGAGCACGATGGGCGCGACGAAGAATTGGCCGAAGTTGCCAAAGATGAAGCCGACCATATCGCCGTCGTAGCTGCCGATATTGCCGAGCCAGCCCCCGAGTAGGGCTTGATACATCTTCACGGCGACAACGATGATGACGCCCGTGAACGCGACGCTCGCGAAGCCTTTGAGATAGCCAATGCCGATGCTCTTGGTGTCGTCGTGTCCGAGGAACGCGAGCGGCAGGCTCGCGAACGCGGTGAGCATGTACATCTGCAAGAACCGGATGAACACAAGCACAATGGCGATCACCGCGGCGAGCTTCTGCACCACCCACGGCAAGAAAAGAATGACGATCATGCCGAACTTCTCCATGTTGCCGAGGTCATCGAGGTCGTCGCGCATCGCATCGCCCATCAGGGCGGCGTCTCCGCCGCCTGTGCCCACGTCCACCGAGTTCGCGGTGTTCGTGATCGAGGTAGCGATAGATGCGATTGCTTCCAGCAGCAGCACTGCGTTCTGTGCGACCACGAACACCAGAGCGATCTTGAACATGGTTGCGGCGACGATCCGCACGCCCAGCTCGCGGTCACCCTCAGCCCTCGTGCTCGTGGTCGCGAGCATCAGAACGAACATGATGCTGAGCACGATGGATGTGACGGGCTTCACCGCTGTGCTGTGGATCGTGAGCGCTGCCGAATAGAGGTCTGCGTTATAGACCTCCGGCGACAGCAACAAGTCGTTGGTAGCCGACCCCGCCCCTTGGCTGAGGTGGTTGAGCATGGCTACCAGCCAGTCAGTGATATCCATTGCGGTGCCTTACTAGGCGACGATGACCTTGAACAACGCGGCGGCCGCGATGATGAGGCCGCCGCCGATGATCTGCCACACGCCCGTCTGAATCTGCGGGCCGTTCTGATCCTTGAGCGCGCCGCCCGTGACGATCGCTCCCCAGACCAGCCACAGGCCGCCGCCGATGATCGCGAAGGTGGTGAACAGGTCGAGAATCTGGTTGAGCAGGTCCATGGTGTCTCCTTTGGGTTTCCGACTTCTCGTAATATACTTTACGAGAAGTTAGTCGTTTTGTCGATATGGTAGAAATGGTGAGTATGCGGGGTGAACTTTCGGAGGCTGAGGCGCGGGCGCTTTCGCACCTGAACCCTCGCCGCTTCGAGCTGTTGCTGCGTGCAGCGCGGCTTGGCGGGCCGTTCACTGCACCGCAGCTCAGGGAGGCCGCGCCAGAGCACGCATCTTCGCTGACACGCGATCTGAACGCCCTAGAAGCGGGCGGGCTACTCTTAGCCTCACCGAGCGCGGCTGAGCCGCGTCAGGGGCGGCCGGTGCAGTTCCGACTCGCCCCTGAGACGCCCGCGCTGTTCGCGCGGCTCTCCACCTTGATTTCAGAGGCATCTAGCTAGACTCCTGCCGTCGTTTTTATCGCGGCCTTGCGCGACTTGAACGGCTTGAGGCCTCGAATCAGCAGAATAGCCTCGTCGTTCGACATGCGCCCAATCTCGTCGGCTGTCAACAGCGCACGCTTCAACGTGCGCTGAGCCTTCGTGCGTGAGCCGGTGACGCCGTAGGTCTGCGAGAACTCGTCCATCGTGATCGTCTCGTCTCCGAGCTGCTTAGATAGCCACTCGTTCGTCTCCTGGTCGCGGCCGCCCAGGAACAGAAGCGAGTCACAGTTGCCAACAATCGCGTTCCAGTCATCGCGCCATATGGCCTTGCCCTGCGAGAAGGCCTGCACGATGATGCTGGCGCTGATCCCGCGCGAGCGGATCGTAGCCATGAGCACTTCAAAGCTCGGAATCTTGCCGATGTTGGCGAACTCATCGAGGAAACAGTGCAGCGGCACGTCGAGCGTGCCGCCCTCGTTGTGGTCAGCGATGTAGACGTTCTCCGCGAACAGCGACTGCCAGAACATTGCAGCGAGGAATCGGAACGTGACGTGTGTATCTGGGAGTTGCAAGAACAGCGCCGTTGGCTCTCGGCCGACGCGATCTAGCCCAATGTCGTCACTGGAAAGAATCTCGCGCACGTCGTGCATGTCGAGCGGCGCGAGGCGCACGCCGAGCGAGATAACGACGCTCAGGCGCGTCTCTGCCGGGCCTTGCTGATAGACGCGGTACTGACGTGCGGCGAAGTCGAGCATCTTCATCACGGCCTCGTCTTCTGCACCGAACGCGGCGGGGTCTGCCTTCCACTCTTCAACGATCTTGCGCGCGGCCTCCATCTTGAGGTCGGTGTCACTGTTGAACTCGTCAGGGTTGCTCTCGCTACCCTCCATCGCCTTGTGCAGGTCAACCACGGACGGCAAGTGCATCTGGCCGCTTTCCTCCGTCGTCGTCGCCCAGACGTAGGCGATGAGCGCGGTGAGTAGAGCGCGCTCTGCTCGCTCCCAGAACCCGTCACCGCGGCTCTCCTTGCCGCTGGTGTTCGCCATGATCGTTTCGGTGAGCTGAGCGACGCCGGTTTCTGGTTCGGTGTCGTTGATGTAGGCGAGCGGGTTGAAGCGATTGGACTGGCGAAGATCGACCAGGTTGAACGTGCGAACGCGCAGCCCCTTCGCTTCGAGGGGCTTGCGCATCGTGCGGTAAATCTCGCCCTTGGGGTCGGTGACAGCGAAGCTCCACCCTTCGATGGTCGAAAGGTTCGGCAAGACATACCCTCGTGTCTTGCCCGTGCCCGATGCTCCGAGCACGCACACGTTGAGGTTGCGGCGGGTCTTGTACGGATCGAGCGCGAGTCCTTCGGTCGCGGTGAGCTGCAAGCGCTCGGCGGGGTTCTTCGTGGTCAGCGGCTTCATGTCGCGCGCGGTTGCCCACGCGGCCGATCCCTGTTCCTCGCCCTGCCTTGTGTTCTTCTTCCCGCTCATGCCGTAGAGCACGATGAGTAGGAACAGCACGGCGGCCACGGTGCCGCCGATGAGTGCAGCTTGATCGAAGTCGAGCTGGAACAGCGAGGCACCGAGAGCGGGTAGGAACTGCTTCGGAATCTCGTTGACCGGCGTGCCCGCGGCGTACTCGGTCATGGTGAAGTGCGTTGCACGGTTACCGAGATAGAAAACGATCCCGCCGCCGACGAGCGCTCCAATGACCTTGCCCTTGGTGAATCCTTGGCTCATCGTTCTACCTCCGGTTCGCCTTCGGCGTGGGTGCGTCATCACTGGCATTGCGACTCGGCGTGCGCTTCTTCGTGCGCGTCTTACTCGAATCTATCTCCGCCTTGCGCTGCTTCACGTCCTTGTCGATCTTCTCGGCTGCGTGAGCGCGCGTGCGGTCGCGTGCGGTTTGCTCGGGCCGCTGCTCACTGCGTGTGAGCGCTGGTTCACGCTCGATGCTGTGGCCGCCGCGATCTGTCACCGCTTCGTCTGGCTGCGTCGTCACGCGCTCGGGCGCAGCATCGTCAGTGCGCGTGCGTGTCTCGCTCAGCTCGGCACTCTCGACGCGCGGTGCATCCTCGCGCAGCTCGTCAGTGCCGTGTACGGGCACCTGTGTCTGGTCGTCGCTGCTCAGCGTCGGCTCGACGGTCTGCTGCTGCTCCTGCTGCGCTGCGCCCTGTTGCAGCTCAGGCGCGTTGCGCGCCAGCTTCTCATCGACGCGCTCGGCCGCGACCGTGAGAGCGTGCTGGATCAGCTCGGCATCCTTCCCCTGAACGTGGAAGGTGCGCGAGCCGTCGCGGTGCGTCTCAACGCTCCACACAACGCCGTGACGTCGCAGCTCGCGCTCTAGCTCCTTCGACACTGCCCGGTCGTCGATGTTCACTAGATCGCGCTTGCCCTCCGCGATCTTGCTGAAATCTTTGAGTGAAACCTGCCCGCTCTCGCGCTGCTTGTTGACGTTCTTCTGAATTGAACGGTAGATCGCGGTGACCGCTTTGAACGGCGCGGCCGCGACTCCCTTTCCAACCCATAGCGAGGCCTTCATGCTGGCGCTCGATGTGGTCATGGTGACCTTCTGTGTGAGCTGTTGCAGCTCGGCTTCACCCTTGTCTACGAGGTCAACCATTATCGTGTCCTTCCATCGTTGTTGCGTGTCGGTGCGTCCGGTCGCTGGCGATCTTCGTTGCGTGCGCGCAGCTTGTTCGCTTCCATTTCGAGGCGGTCTTGCAGTGTCATCGAGCGTGTGCCGCCGTCGCGATCCTGCTCTGCGTCATCGAGCGTGACCGCATCGGCCGAGCGTTCGTCAGCGCGTGCGGCGCGCTGTGCGTGCGTCTCGGCATCGCCCGCTGCAACATCGCGGCTGAGTCGCTGCGCTGCCTGCTCTCGCTGGCGCTGCTGCTGCGCTCGTTCGCTGCCCTCTCGCGCAGCGTTCGACTGCGCATGAATTCGATCTGATACAGACATCTTCGCTTCCTCCTTCGTTAGCTGGGTCAGTGCGTGAATGTCGCTCTTGGCTCCGTCAATCTCACGTTCCATAATGCGGAGTTGTGCTTGTAGGCCTGCAAGCTGTGCGGGGTCACCTGCCGGTGTCACCATGAGTTCGGCTGCTGCTACAAGCGTTGTCTGGTACGCGAAGTGACGCTCGGCAACGAACGCGCGTGCGCGTTCGATAGCGGCATCGGGGCCGCTGCGCCCGCTGTCACTCATCCATCGAGCCTTCGCGTTCACGCGAGCTTCGAGGGTGCGTAGCTCGCTGAGGCCGGTCTGCCACTTCGTCAAGTTTCCACCGAGCTGCGCGTTCTTCGCGTAGTGCGTTGCACCCACTAGATCAGGTTCCGAGAACCACTTGTACAGGCCGATAGTGGGCACTGTCTTTGCCAGGTTGCCGCGTGCATCGGATAGCCGGTGCTCATCGTTTGCAGGTACATAGATGCGCAGCGCTCGACCATGCCGAACGATCTGAGTCTTGGCAACGGTCAGGTGTAGCTCGCGCTTCGTGCCCGGAACAATCACGGTCATCGTGTCGCGCGTCTCCTTCGTCACCATCGACACATCGACGCCGATCTGATTGACAACCTGGCGCGTGAGCCGAGCCATGATTGACGCTTCGGAGTACGCCGCGCCCAGTCGGTAATCGCGCACCGGTCGAGGCATCGAGATTTCGCGGAATGAGAGTGTGCCCGAGCGGCCGCCGCGTGTCGATACTTCGACGCCTGCGCGACCGAGGATCGCTTGAAACTCTGTCCAGCTCGTCGCACGAATGGCTGCTTTGTCAATCTCGGTGCGAATGAACTGCTTGCCGCTCTCCCCCTTGAGCACGCGGTAAATGTCTGCCATCGACCGCCCGCTTGCGCGCTCGGGCTTCGGTAGAACGCTCAAGCCTTGCGCCCTGCATAGCTCATCGCTCATGTCGCGAATGTTGCCAATGGTGCTCTTCTGAACACGGAACCGTCGGCCGGTTTCGCGGTTCACTGCGTTCAAGATGATGTGATTGTGAACGTGCCCCTTATCGAGGTGCGTTGCAATCATGTACTCGTGCGATCCGCCCGTGATCTGCTCCGCGAGCTGCACGCCGAGTCGATGCGCGGTAGCAGTGTCTACGCCGTCCTTCGGGTCGAACGACTGGATCACATGATGCGCGAGCACACTACCTTCGCGAGCCTTCGAGACGCCGACCCGCTGCGCGGTCTGCTCGAACTGCCGAGCAACGGCCTTGAAGTCAGACGGGTCGATGATCGTATCTGCGTTTGTCGAAACCCACACACCGTCAGCCGTTGCGTCAGGGCGCGAGATGTAAGCCAACGCCTTCGCGGGTGTTGACTTGATCTGCCCCATCTTCACAACGGCCATGTGCTCACTCCGCCGCTTTCGCTGCCTGCTCGATCAGAGCTTGAATCTCGCGCACGAGCTGGCGCGTGTACTTCACTTCATCCAGCGTCGCAACGTTCTCCGTGTTCGCCTGCCTCGCGATCTGGTTGATGTTGTTGCCGATCCTCGCAAGCTCAGCACCGAGCGGTGCAGGATCGAACGCGATCTTTCGCACCTTCACTTCACCGTCGAGAATCGTTCGCCGCGCGAACTCATCGAAGCTCGACGCCTCCGCGAGAGACATGCGGCGCTCAACCGTCGCCCACTCAGAGTCAGAAAATGAAATGAGCTTGCGAACCGGCCGTGCTCTGCGTGGCTCCGGGTTCGTCATGCTCTCTCCTACTAGCGGGTTCGGGCTGCAAGCCTGTTATTGTCAGTCCTTCCGGACGGACAAGCCGCAAGTGGTTACCACTTGCTATGCTTGCTACCCTCCGTGAGTCCATCCTACCCCCGAAGCTGCACAGTCGCTAGACTGGGTAGCGTAGGGGTATCGGCGCAGCCGATCCTCTGCGTAGCAAAATGAGAGTCGGCCGCGCTGCGCGCGGTCGGCTCTGTCAGCGCCAGCCCTGCCGGGCTGGCTCAGAAAAGGGAGTCAGCATGTCTACTGAACGGAACATTGACGATCTGCTCAAAGAGGATGAAGCGCGGCTGAAGGCCAAGCGCAAGCGTCTGAGCACGTTCGGCAAAGCACTTGAGGATGCACGCGCCGCGAGCGTCAAGGCTGCGGATACGGCCGCCGAGATTCTTGACGCCGGTGACCTGACGCGCGCCGATATTGCGAAGGTCTTTGCTCTGAGCAAGGGTGAGCGCTCGACGCTCATTCCGGCCGCGCAGCGTCGCGCAGCGTCGGCGTCAGCGGCGCAGTCGCCAGTACAGTCGGCGCACGCCGAACACGAGCCAAACTACAGCGCGGCCAATACCGATCAGTAGGGCTTGCACGAGCCAGATGATGCCGCGGATGATCGCACCCGCGCCGAACAACACGAGCTTGATAACAAGTGCGATCACCAGAACCGCGACGACGATGAGGACGACTGCCATGATCTGCATGGTGTCTCCTTTCGCTCGCGGTTTTGTGTGTGAGGGCTTCCCCCGATGATACGAGATTAGCTCCGGCCTGGCGAGCCTCAAGGGCGCTTTGCGTCGCTGCGCGATGCGGCTTCGCCGCACCCTTGACCCTCGCCAGGCCTACGCTGCGGGCTTCATATCGGGGTAAGCATCACTGCGAGTAGCGGGGCTACTCGGGCTTCGATAGAGCACGGCTTACCGAGCTGCGGCCGACGCCAAGTGCGAGCGCGATTTGCGCGTAGCTCATCGGCGGGTCAGCCTCCCGCATGGTCTTCGCCATTGCGATTCGCTCGGGTGTCATGACGGTCGGGCGGCCGCCGATGCGACCCTGGGAGCGTGCGTGCTCGACGCCTCGCCGGGTGTTCTCGCGGATCATATCGACGCGGAGCTGCGCGAGCGTCGCCATGATCTTGAGCATGGCTTCGCCCATCGCTGTTGACGGGTCTATGTCCATCCACGGTTCATCGAGGCTGCGCAGCTTCACGCCTCGCGCTGCGTGGTCACGGATGACCGAGATAGCGATGCTGTCGGTGCCTGCTACGCGGTCGAGCGAGGGAATCACCAGCTCATCACCGGGGCGTTGAATCTTGCGGCACTCGATCCAGTCGGGGCGATCCTCAACGCGACTTGAATAGCCAACGTCAACGAAAATGCGTTCGCAGCCTGCCTGTTCGAGGCGGGCGATCTGCGAGTCTGCATTCTGCTCGCGGGTGCTGACACGGGTGTATCCGAGCTTCACGGTTATCGTCCTAAGCTCGGGCCGCGCTCGGGCGGCTTCGGCTTCGTACCGTCGCCCAGCTCGGGCGTATCCGGGCCGCGATCTGCTGCGTGCTTCGGCTTGCTCGGCCGAGCTTCGCGCAGCTCGTTCATCTTGCGCTCGATGCGCTCTCCGAGCGTCATCGGCTTCTCGGGCGCTGCGTCGCCTGTGACGCGGCCGCCCTCGTGCATGAGCACGTTCGACCGCGGCACGGCCGCGTGCTCGAACACGGGCACCATAGGCCGATGATTCGGGGTGTACTCCCCCATCGGCGGCCGCGTGGCGGCCGATGCCAGGTTCCAGACTTCCTCGGGCACACGCTCGAACTCAAGCGTGTACGGCGACCGCTCCGCGATGTGTTCCATGAACACCTTGGTCGTCCTACCGTTGCCCTCCCTGAACGGATGAGCCTGGTTGACGTGGGAGAAGATTTCGGCCGAGCGTTCCGCGAACGCTGCGTGGTCGAGCTGCGCCCAATCGGTGCGCTCAACCATCGAACGAACGTCGGTCAGATAGGCGTCTATCGCGCCGTTGTGAGCATCAGCGAACGGGGCCGTGCCACCCTTCGCCATGTTCACCGTTCGGTACTGCCCAGCCCAGGGGTAGACATCACCGAATAATTGCCCGTGGATTGCTTTCATGTGCTCGCCGTCGAACGTGCGAGCCACTAGATCGGGGCGCAGCTCAAGCTCGGTACGCCGAGCGAACGACATGCGATAGTCGTAGCTGCGCAACCCGTCGAAGTCTCGGATGCCGGGCACGTTGCGCATCACACCGTGGCCGGTCTGAGCGTCGTAGGTTTCCGGGTAGAAGTATGACGCCCACGAGTCGAACTGCTGCGGCATCAGAGCGCGGCGGCCGCTCCGGCGATGCGCGCCGCCTTGTCGGCCGAGCGTGCCTGGTAGTCCTCGAAAGTCAGCGCGCCGCGCGTGTAGTCGATGAGGTCGGCCACGTCTTCGCGGTTCGGCTCCCATCCCTCATGCCAGCCTGCCGCGAGCGAGCGCACAACGGCTCGGCGCTGGTCAGCGTCGAGCTGGTCGAACAGCTCGGGCCAGCGGGCCTCTACGTCAAATGATGGTTGCGACATAATGCTGCACCTCCTGGTGTACTCCTGATTTTACCGGCCTGCCCGCAAACGGTATAGGTCGGGTTTCGGGTCGGGGTTGGTTTCGGTCATAGGTTTCGGTCGGTCAGATAGCGGCGTGTCGCTGCCTCGGCGGGCTGTCCGGCACGGCTGCCCGAAAACGACCGTTATTGGGCGCAGCCTCCACCTTGTGCGATGTGGCCGCGCTTCATCAGCTCGAAGCGCACTTCGCTCAACAACGCATTGCAGCGCTGCCGCTCTTCGTCACTCGCAGCGGCGGCTATCGCCGCCTCAAGTCGGCTCATCTCACGCGCCAGCTCCGCGTCGCTCATCTGATCGTTCTGAGTCATAGCTGCCCCTCTCATATCGTGGCGAAGCCGAGCAGCGCGAAGGCTAGCGTGACGGCCGCTCCCCCGAGCATCAACGGTTTCTCAGCTCGGGCCAGCGGGCCTTCGGTGATCTGCTTACGGCGGATCAGCCATGATGCAACGAACATGGCGATGCCTACGGCGATCCCGACGTAGTAGATGATCTGTAGCGCGCTCATCAGCTCTCCTGCGGCTCCTGATACCAACGCACGACGCCGTTGTGGCCGTGTGCCCGGTGAACGTGACTCGATGCCAACTTGAGCATGTTTGCTGCGGTGGTCAGCTCGTCAGCGGCCGCACGGGCGCTGCCGGTTCCGTCGCCGTCTTCACCGTCGTAGTGCGTGCCGTCCTCGGTGCGGCTGTGCCACTTGCCGAGCTGGTCAATCACCTGCGCCAGGTGGTCGATAGTCGCGCCCAGCTCACCGAGCAGCCGGTATGAGTCGCGCGGGTGCGGTACATCGCGGGTTGAGTGCGCGAGCGTACGCGCCAGCTCTTCGGCCTCGGCGGCGATTTCGAGCTGCCGCTGTTCCTCGTTGATTGCCATTGTGGTTACTCCCCTACTCCATCGGGCGGCCGGGTGACAGGCTGTGCGCGGGTGCGCCCTCGAACGGTCGGCCGCCGTTCAGCTCGGTTTCGAGCTGCACTACCTTCTCGAGAATTGCTTCAAGCTGGAAGTCGGAGAGTGACCGATACGGCCGCCCTGCGTTCCTCGCTGCGATGAACGCTGCCCGGATGCGTTCGCTATCCTCCGGGGCCGCGTAATAGCCCATCTTCGTGCGGGTGCCAGGCTTCGAGCTGGCGGCCGTCACGGTGCGCTTTGGCGCAGCGGGCGCTGCGGGTGCTGTTCTCTCAGGGGCCGGCTGTGCCGTCTCAACGCGGCCGCTCGTCGGCGCTACGGGCGACATGCTGCCGAGTTGTGAGCGTCGGCGTTCGGGTTTCTTAGACATGAGCAGTTCCCTTCATAAGCTGGTCGATGTGTGCGGCGTAGATCGCGGCGAGGTCGCGCGCCTGCGCGTCACCTTCGTCCAATCCGCGGGCCGTCTCGGTAGCATCTGCGATTGCCTGCCGCTTCGGCACGGGTGGGGTAAGAATCGGGAGCTGTGCGGCCTCGGCGGCCGCCGTCAGCTCGTCAGCCCAGTAGCCTCCCGCGAGCGTGTGCGCCTCGTGCGCGTTGAGCACCAGACCGGCGACCGTGAGCTGCGGGTTATAGTGCTCGCGCACCTGGCCCACGGTGGTCATGAGCTTCGCGAGGCCGTTGACGCTCCACAGCTTCGACTGTGAGACGATCACGACTGCCTCGGCTGCCGTGAGCGCGCTGATCGTCAGCGGGTCGATAGCGGGGCCACAGTCGATGAGCACCAGGTCATATTCGGCCTGGATCGCGGCGAGCTGCGCGCGCAGCCGCGATTCGCGGCCTGGCTCCGATGAGATAACGAGTTCGTTTCGCACGTCGGCCAGGTTGTCGCCCACGGTCGGCGCGACCGTGAGGCCTTCCCAGATGCCGGGCACGAGCACGTCAGCCAGCGTGTCTTCGCTGCGGCTACTGAGCGCGTCTGCCACTCCGACGTCGCCCTCTTGCATGTCTTCGGTGAGAACGCTGGTGATGTTGCCCTGCGGGTCGGCGTCGATCACAAGCACGCGCTGTCCGTCGAGGATCGCGGCGCGGGCGTGGTGGTAGACGGTCGTGGACTTCCCCACTCCGCCCTTCTGGTTGCAATACGCAAGAATCATGGTGCCCTTCTTTCAGGTCTAATGGTACTAATACCCCTATTGGGGGCAGATAGTGGGCTGCACCTTGGCAGCCCACTATCTCGGCGGTCTAGTTCCGGCGCTCGACGGTGACGGTCTGGCCGCGAAGGCTCACGGTCACCTCTGCATCGAGCACCTTGCGAACGGTGCGGGTGTTGCCCTCGTCGTTCGTGTAGGTGTCCAGCAGCTCTTCGCCCGCGACGTTCACGCGCACGTTCCCGCAACGCTCAGCGAGGTCGCACAACGCCTCGGCGTCGGCTCCCCAGACTGCAACGTCGTAGCCTTCGGTGCCGCCGTCCTCGAACTCGCCTCCCTTGTTCACGCGATCCGTGCGGATGACGCGAGCGAAGGTGTAGGGGCGGCCGTTCTTGTCGGTGCGCAGCTCGGGTGCCTTGGCCAGGTTCCCGGTGAAGCTGATGAAGGTGGTCATGATCTTTCCTCTCGGTTCGGTTTCGGGGTTATGGGGTTTATAGGTCTATTGTACCTAATAGGTCTAGTCGTGTCTATGGTTTCGGCAGATTATCCGGTGCAGCTCCCCCACATTCCCAGCGCGTCGGCCTGCGCTGCGCGCTCTGCGTCGCGGTGCTCGGCCTGGCCGATGTAGGGCGCATCGTAGGTGTACTCGTGCGCGGCTCCTGCTTCGAGCAGCATGACGGCTGCGCTCTGCCCGTCGATGTAGACATGGCGCAGCAGTCGCCCATAGCGGTCGGTGTCATCCTGAGTAGGATCGGCGCGTAGCTCGACCGCCTGCCCGTAGACCATTGCGTTCAGCTCGTCGCGGGCCTCTTGCGCGTAGCAGTCGTCCTGCCCGCCGTCTCGGTTGATTTCGGGTGTATCGAGGCCGATGAGGCGCACGCGCGCCTCTCCCCCGGCCGTCTGCACGTCGATGGTGTCGCCGTCTACTACGGCGATCACTTGCGCACTCTCGGCGGGCAGCAGCTCGGCGTCGGCTGCGCTCGTCTCGGTGCAGCTCTGTAGGCCGGTGGCGCTAGCGAGTGCGAGCACGCCTGCAAGGATCGTGCGCAGCGCGGCCGCCCTCACTTGCTCTTCCCTTCGAGCCGGTCGATAGAGCGGATCATGCGGTCTTCCCACATATCTTTCTCGCTCGATCCCATTTCATCCCAGCCCAGCGGGTACTTGATCCCGGCTGCACGGATGCGGTCTTTGATCTTCTGGTGCTCGGCCTCTCGCTGCGCGATCCACGCGGCGCGCTCTTCTTTGGTCAGCATGATATTTCCCCCTTATGGGTCTTATGGGTCTATTCCGCGGTGTCAGTGAGTCGCTGCGAGAGCGCTTCGATCTTGTCGGGTCGAAAGCCTGACCAGTGCTCGTCATCGGTGACGACGACGGGTGCCTGCATGTAGCCCAGCCCCTTGACGTACTCGGCGGCCTCGGCGTCGGCGCTCACGTCGATCACCTGGTAGTTGATGCCCTTGTTATCGAGCGCCCGATAGGTCGCGGTGCACTGCACGCAGCTCGGCTTGCTGTAGACGGTGACTGTAAAGCTCATGATCGGTTCCTTTCCTGCCCAGTGCCTCGGTTCCCTCTGACACTCCCCTCACGTTTTTTTGCCGTGAAGGCACCATGTGCCTTCGTAGCGAGCGCAGCCGGAGGGCAAGTGACCGTGGAATACCGGAGCGGCCGAGCGCCAGCGAGAGACGCGAGGATATGCCGCGAAAGCACTTGCGTGTAGGTGGAGCGAACGTAGAATGCCGCAGGCTTCACGGCAAAATACGATTTGAAAGATGGGCGGCCGCGCAGCGGCCGACACATGGCCGCCCTCTGTCGGCGGCCCCGGTCGCGGATGCGGCCGGTGCAGCGCCCCGGCGCTGCCGCCTGGTGCCCGCGGCCGAACGGCCGCGGGCGGCGGGCACTCATTCGCTGTACTCCTGCGCTGCCCTGTTGAGCGCATCGAGCGCAGCGGTGATTTCGATGCTCTGCTTTGCGGCGCTGAGCTGCTGCCACTCTTCGCCGTGCTCGGCCTCGGCCCACTTGTGCGCCAGCTCGACGGGGGTTCGGCCGATCAGCTCGCGGCCGTCTTCGAGAGTGATGGTCAGGTGCTCGGCGGTGATGGTCATGGGGTCAACCTTCCAAGTTTGGGGGTTATGGGGTTTATAGGTCTATTGTACCTAATAGGTCTAATGGTGTCTAGGCCTTTTTCGATTCGGCTTTCGCTGCCCACCATTGGCGGGCGTCTTCGACCGCCTCGGCGTGCGTAGCTCGAACGGGGGAGCGGCCGAAGCGGGCTTGCCACCCTTCGCCGCGTACCGGCTGCACGTCGGCTCCGCTCACCTGGTGATCTGTGACCAGCTCCCAGAAGTCCGGGTAGGTGTTCATGCGGTAGCTGCCCAGCTCGCCGCCGTCGTGCTCGACCTCGATAGCGATGACAGTTCGCGATCCTTCCTCGCGGCGGTGGCCGGTGACGGTAGCGAAGCTAAGGCAGGTGCCCCGGCCGCCCAGGTTGAGCAGGCCCATAACGCGGGTGCCAATCTCAGGAACTTTGATGCTCATGGTTTTATCTCCTTTAGGTCTTATAGGTCTATTAGTTGATGGTTTCGGGGTCGCGGGTCAGCGTGTCCACGAACGTCACGAACTCGGGGCCGGTGATCGCCACGGTGTTTGCGAGCCTGTAGCCGCTGCGCGCGTAGCTCATCAGGTCTTCGTCGCGCTCTGCGAGCTTGCGAAGCTGCCGCGGAATCTCGGTGTCGTCCACGATGGGAACGATGGTCGTGATGGTGCTGATGCTCTGCATGGTGTCTCTCTCCCTCTCGTTTTTTTGCCTTGAAGGCGTTTACGCCTTTCGCAGAGAGCGACGCCGGAGTGCAACCCACCGTGGAATACCGGAGTGAGCGCAGCGAGCGAGGATATGCCGCGAAAGCACTTGCGCGCAGGTTGAGCGAACGTAGAATGCCGCAGGCTTCACGGCAAAAGAACGCGCAGCGTTCCGGTATGGTCGGCCGCTTGCGGCCGTCGATGTAGGTGGGGGAGCGCGAGGGGCGGCTGCCCCTCGCCCGCCGCCGAGCTGGCGGCGGGCTGCGACTGGCTCTAATGGCCCTTATAGGTCTATTGCTGCCAGTAGCGGGGGTTCAGTGCCTCGGTGCCGTCGTAGTCCAGGGCGAGCAGGACGCGGGCGAGCTGGTCGATGTAGACGCCTTCGATCTTCGCGTGCTCGATGCCGCGGGCGTACTCGCGCACCTCGATTTCGATTTCATCGAGCGGGGTGGTGCTCACGAGCACGGCCATGTTGCGAGCGGCCGCGTAGCGGTCGCCGGTTCGCGTGAATGGAAGGATGCGGGCGGTGAACAGTAGGCCGCCGCGGTCGTAGCGGCCGGGCACTGCTGCGAGCTGGCTTGCACCAAGCGACATGAACACGCCGGGGCCGATTGCCTGGCGGAACTGTTCAGCGGTCGAGCGGTGGAACTCGTCAGCTCCGGCGATGTGTGCGGTGTCGAACGGGATAACTCGGGTGGGCTTCATGGTTTTACCTTTCGTTAGGTCTTATAGGGCTTATAGGTCTATTTAGGCGGCGATGAGCCGGTCGCGCTCGGCGTCGTCCAGCCGGTAGGCGAAGCTGCACGAGCCGAACCATTCGGCGGCGGCCGTCGCTGCTTCCTCGGTCGAGTACAGGCCAAGAATGCGGGTGCATGGGCAGTTGAGCACGGCCCAAGCGTTCGCGGTTCGGCTCTGGCCACACTCGCACGCGATCCGCTCGGCGCACTGCTGCGCCTCGGTGTCGGTGCCCTCGGCCGCGTAGCCGATTCCAACGGGTGCCAGTCCGGCGCAGCTCTTGCAGATGTAGGTGGTGGCCATGTTCTCTCTCCCTCACGTTTTTTTGCCTTGAAGGCGTTTACGCCTTTCGCAGAGAGCGACGCCGGAGTGCAAGTGACCGTGGAATACCGGAGTGAGCGCAGCGAGCGAGGATATGCCGCGAAAGCACTTGCGCGCAGGTTGAGCGAACGTAGAATGCCGCCAGGCTTCAAGGTAAAAAACGCGAAGCGTTCAAGCACTGCGGCCGCTTGCGGCCGTCACTATGGTGCAGCTCTTCGAGCTGCACTGCTTTGTCTGGGTCGCGGTGCGACCCTCGTGTTACTGCTTGGCTGTCCACACTGTGTGCAGGCCAGCCCCGCGATAGCTGGGCTGTGCACATTGTGGGCAGGTGAGGCTCTGCGTCGGTGTCCACATGCTGCCGCCTGCTCCGTCAGGTGGCGGCCTGTGCGTCATCCGACAAAGCGAACGGTCGTCGTGCGGTCGGTTCGCTCACGATAGGGCTGCCGCGCTCCGCTGCGCTGCGCTTTGCCTTCGAGGGGGTCTGGTTGCGTCTCGTCGTGGGAACGGGGGAACGGCACTGTACCAATCGGCTTTGCGCCGAGTACATCCATGATGATGCGTTCGGCGTCGGATACGGGCACGGGTCGCGGCCGAGCTGGCGGAGTAGTGCCGGTGATGATGCAGCGGGCGGCGCGGTAGTCGGCGCGGCCGTTGGCGGTGCGGGGATGAATCGGGCGAGGGGCTGGGCCAAGGTCAGGCACGAGCACGAGTTGACCTGGTGCGGGGCGCTTCGGGCGTTCAGCTCGGGGCGTGTTCATCCAGTCCAGCTCGGCGCACCACCAGGCCCACAGTTCGCGCTCGACAGCGTAGCGCTCGGCGCGAGCTGCCAGGCGTCCAGTGACGCCGCGGGCGTCGGCCGCTGCATCGCGGCGGTCGGCGGCGGGCTTGTGCCAGCCGTCACGGCTGAGCAGCAGCACGTCGGCTTCGATGAGTCGGGTAAGTGTCTGTACCGTGTGAGCTGCGTCTGATCCGGTGAGCTGGGCGAGTTCTCCGAGTGAGAGAGGATCGTGAGTGCAGCGTGCATAGACGTTCCCAGCGTGCAGCCCTAATGCTCCGAGAGTGAAGAGGTCATGTGCTGCGTCGTCCAGCCGGTTTGTGAGTTCGAGCAGCAGCGCGTTTCGTGCGGCTGCGCCGCTGCCGGGGGGGCGGTGGGCGACTTGTGACCGGGCATCTACTGGGTTGCTGTGGATAACGACGTGAGGGCCGATTTTCCAGTGTGCGGCGCTGCGGCCTTCGGCCTCGTTGGTGCGAATGATCCAATCGTCTTCTGCGAGGCGCAGTAGCGCTGTGCGCGCCGTTTCACGGCCGATGCCTGCCATGAGTGCCAGGCGTCGGGTATCGGCCTCCAGATCGGCGCTGAGGGCTTGCAGGGCAAGGATGCTCAGCGCATCGAGCACGCGACGGTCAGCGGGGCCGCCTCCGCGGTTCCATCTGCCGGGGGCGGCGTCTGCGCGGCTCTGTACGGCGAGTACATGCGCGGCGATAGCGTCGGCGCGTGTGTCGAACGTCTCATCGCGGCCGACGATGCGGCGGCCGCTGGCGATGTAGGCAACGGCGCGATCCCATTGGCGGCGCAGCACGCGCGCGCGTTCGTCAGGCCGACGTGCGATGCGGCGGCCGTCTTCGTTGCGGGTGCGTGCGTGTTCCAGGCCGGGGGCTGTGTCGAGCACGCGGGCTACGTCGCTGTAGTGCCAGTGTGCGGCGGCCGCGCCGGTCAGCACGCGCCAGAGCACGGCGCTAGCGTCGTCGGCGGCGGCGTTGGTGCGCAGCGCTGCGGCCGCTGCGGCCGCTAGGGGGCGTTTGGTGCCGGGAATGTGGGGGTGTTTGCGGTCGTCCTGGGCTGTGTCGGCCGAGAACGTGTCTGTGCGCTCCGTAGCGGCCCGATCATTGACGAGCTGGGCCAGGCGCTCAACGGCGGCCGCTACGGCTGCCGTGGTGCCACTGGGGCGCGTGAGCGAGTCCAGATTGCCGTCGATGACGGTCGAGCTGCCGCCGTGGCGGTGTGGTGCACCTGGTGGGCGCACGCATCCGGCCGCGGGGTTCATGATGGGGGAGAGGTCGAGCGTTGTGTGCAGCACCTTGGCGAGCCGTGCGAGCCGGTGCACCAGCTCGGCCGCGACTCCCTCGCGTAGCGCGATCCAGATATGACGGCCGCCCTGCGGGCCAGACTGGCAGACGACGGGGGCAAGGCCCGCGTCGATGAGGAGCCGCGCGAGCGCGGCCGTGTCTTGCTCGGCGGCCTCGGCCGCCTCGGGCGTCTTTCCGTCCAGGTCGAAGCAGAGCAGCCGGTAGGCGTGCTCGCGGTCAGTGAGGTAGATCGCCCAGGGCCGCTCAGGCGCGGCCGCGGTAACCGGCGTGATGTGCTGCGGCGGGTAGCTGTTGAGCGTGCTGCCGTCCTCGTTGACGGCTGCGACGCGCACGGTAGGGCGGGGGCTGATCGCTGCGGTGATCGCCCATGCGTCGGCAACTGAAAGTTGGGTCGCGCATATCTTGCGGTCTGTTGCTATGATGGTGTCACCTCCTAGGGCACCTCCTGGTAGGCACGCGAAAACCTCCGGGCTTTTGCTCCACCTGATCCGATTCGGTCGCCAAACTTCATACGGCTCAGGTAATGACTTCTCCGATACCCCAGCTCCCCGAGCTGGGGTATCGCTCATTTATGCGGTGTCAATGGGTAACTCCCCTTCGTTTGGTTCAGGCTGAGGCATCCAGTTCGGCACGCCGCGGTCGCTCAGCTCCGTTTCCAAGTGGTCGATTACCAGTTCGAGGAACACACTTGAAGTCACACCGGAGTTGCGCGCGATCTGGTCGAAGCGCTCTTTGCGGTGCAGCTCGATTGACCACGCTGCGCGCACGGGCGCGATGCGTGATCCTCGTGGTGCTCGCCTAACGGTCATGCCACCACACTACAGGTAGATGTAGAAGTAGCGCCACCAAAGACACGTTGATTGCTTGGCGTGTCGTCGGTAGTCGCTGTTCTTTGTAGAAACCCTCATGGCGATCGCGCAGCCGGCGGCAGGGGTTCCTACAAAGACTGAGGGCCGGTAGCGCGTTAGCGTTACCGGCCCTCAGTGCTGGTGGGGCTACAGGCCGCGTGCAACGGCGGCCGCCGCACCGAGCCATGCGCGCTGAGTTGCGGGGCGCAGCGCCGCGACGTTTAGCCAGCCTTCGACCATCTGGGGGTCGTGGGGGATTGTGGCGACCTCGCGTGCGAGGCTGGTGAAGCCGTTGACGACGGTGCTGATGTTGGCTCTGTTGCAAAAATCGTGAAGCTTGAGCATGCTTGGCGGAGATTGGACGGACGGAACGATGACGGATTTCAAGTGGCGCCATTTCCAGGGTGATGTGATCCTGTGGGCGGTGCGCTGGTATTGTCGCTATCCGATCAGCTATCGCGACCTTGAGGAAATGCTGGCGGAACGCGGCATTTCGGTCGACCATACGACGATCTATCGCTGGGTCCAGTGCTACGCCCCGGAGATGGAGAAGCGGCTGCGCTGGTTCTGGCGGCGTGGCTTTGATCCGAGCTGGCGCCTGGATGAAACCTACGTCAAGGTGCGGGGCAAGTGGACCTACCTGTACCGGGCAGTCGACAAGCGGGGCGACACGATCGATTTCTACCTGTCGCCGACCCGCAGCGCCAAGGCAGCGAAGCGGTTCCTGGGCAAGGCCCTGCGAGGCCTGAAGCACTGGGAAAAGCCTGCCACGCTCAATACCGACAAAGCGCCGAGCTATGGTGCAGCGATCACCGAATTGAAGCGCGAAGGAAAGCTGGACCGGGAGACGGCCCACCGGCAGGTGAAGTATCTCAATAACGTGATCGAGGCCGATCACGGAAAGCTCAAGATACTGATCAAGCCGGTGCGCGGTTTCAAATCGATCCCCACGGCCTATGCCACGATCAAGGGATTCGAAGTCATGCGAGCCCTGCGCAAAGGACAGGCTCGCCCCTGGTGCCTGCAGCCCGGCATCAGGGGCGAGGTGCGCCTTGTGGAGAGAGCTTTTGGCATTGGGCCCTCGGCGCTGACGGAGGCCATGGGCATGCTCAACCACCATTTCGCAGCAGCCGCCTGATCGGCGCAGAGCGACAGCCTACCTCTGACTGCCGCCAATCTTTGCAACAGAGCCCCGACGACTCCGACATCGACGATGACGACACGGTGCGCTCCGGCGGGCCGCAGGCGCGCCGGATCCCGAGCTTCCTCGATCCGGATCGCCCGATGGATCCCGTGCGCATGTCCGAGACCGGCAGCCTGGCGGAGCACCTCGGGTTGCGCCGGAAGAACGACGACCAGACGGATGTGGGGCCGGTGCGATGAGGGCGGGACTGGTGCTCGGCGAGGTCTGGAACGGCCTGCGCCGCAATATGTCGGTGGTCATCTCCGTGGTGCTGGTGACCTTCGTGTCGCTCACCTTCGTGGGGGCGGCGATCCTGATGCAGCTGCAGATCCAGCAGATGAAGACGTTCTGGTACGACCGCGCGCAGGTGGCCGTCTACCTCTGCACGGACTACGACCAGAGTTCGACCTGCGCCGGCGAGGACGCGGGCGAGGACGAGATCGCGGCCGTCGAGGAGGCGCTGCAGTCGGACACGCTGCGCCCCTACGTCGACGACTTCTTCTTCGTGACGCACGAGCAGGCCTACAAGGAGTTCGTGCAGCAGTTCGAGGGCAACCCGATCGTCGACATCACGAAGCCGGAGCAGCTCAACCAGACCTTCTGGATCAAGCTCAAGGATCCCTCGCGCTCCGACATCATCACGGAGACGTTCTCGGGCATCCCCGGCGTGCAGAGCGTCTCGGACCAGCGCAGCCTGCTCGATCGGATCTTCCTGTTCCTGGGGGTGGCGAGCTACACGGCGATCGTCATCGCGGGGCTCATGCTGGTGGCGGCCATGCTGCTGATCTCGACCACGATCAGGCTCTCGGCGTTCTCGCGCCGGCGGGAGATCGGGATCATGCGCCTCGTGGGCGCGTCGAACCGGTTCATCCAGACCCCCTTCATATTGGAGGGCATCATCGCCGCGCTCTTCGGCGCCGTGCTCGCGAGCGCCGCGTCGGTGGCGATCGTGCGCTTCTTCGTGCAGGGATTCCTCGCCCGGGAGGTGCCGTTCACGAGTTACATCACGGTGGAGCAGGCGCTCGTGGTGCCGCCGATCCTCGTGCTGGTGGGAGTGGTGCTCTCGGCGATCGCGGCGAAGATCGCGATCACCAGATACCTGCGGGTGTAGCGCAGAGCGTCCCCGGGGCGGGCCGCGGATCCGGATCTCGGGGCCGGGGCTCGTCGAAACCGAGCCCATCGTGCGAGCCCGAGCCCTCCCGCGCCGATAATCCGTGCGGGTTGGAGCAATCGGCTCGGTTCGGGCGCCTCGAGGCCGGGCGGCTCGGCGTGGCGGGCGGAACGGCGGCGGTGTGCGATAAGCTGGTTCTTCGCGCGTGAGCGCGGACCCCGAACCACCCCGGCCGCAGGAAGGATGTGACATGAGCCCGAAGGAGACCGGCGAGAAGCTGATCGCCTCCAACAAGAAGGCCCGGCACGAGTACCACATCCTCGACACCTACGAGGCGGGCCTGGTGCTCACGGGCAGCGAGGTGAAGTCGCTGCGCATGGGACGCGCGTCGCTCGTCGACGGATACGTGTTCATCGAGCGCGGCGAGGCCTGGCTCGACGCCGCCTACATCCCCGAGTACCTCAACGGCTCGTGGACGAACCACGCGCCGCGCCGCAAGCGCAAGCTGCTGCTGCACCGCCAGCAGATCGACAAGCTCTACCAGAAGACCCGCGAGGGCGGCATGACGATCGTGCCGCTGCGCCTGTACTTCCTCGACGGCCGCGCGAAGGTCGAGATCGCCCTCGCGAAGGGCAAGAAGGAGTACGACAAGCGCCAGACCATGCGCGAGCGGCAGGACAAGCGCGAGGCCGAACGGGCGATGCGCACCCGCAACCGGATGGGGGAGTAGGCGCTCCCTCGGGTGTCCCCGCGTCGCGGGCGGATCCTGCGACGCGCCTGACGCGGTGGCGCCACCGCGTCAGGCAGTCGCAGGATCCACCGGCGCGGTGCCGACGCCGGTCACGCCGCCTACACCGCGTCGAGGGCACGGCTGACGTCGAGCAGGATCCCGCTCTGCAGCCCGTGCCAGTGCCGGGTGTCGGGATCGGGCCACGACGAGAGCTTGACGATCACGGAGTCGGTGCGCGGATCGAGCCAGAGGTTCTGGCCGTGGATGCCGATGCCGCTCACGTTGCCGCGCTCGTTGCCCGTGCACCACCACTGGCGCGTGTAGCTGCCCTCGGGGAATGCGGAGGTGAAACCCTCGGCGGTCATGGCTTCGCGGGAGCCGCCGGCCAGCACGCTTTCCACCCAGCCCTGCGATACGACCCGTCCGCCGGGAGCGACGCCGCCGTCGAGCATCATGCGGCCCACGCGTGCGAGATCCCGCGCGGTGCAGGAGACGCCCCCGTTCGCGAAGCCGAAGCCGGTCTGGTCGACCGTGATGGTCGCATCCCGATCGGCGTCGAGCTTCGCCCACAGGTACGTGGAGAGCGCTTCGACGTAGCGCAGACCGGTGACCCGCTCGACGATCCAGGCGAGCACGTCGGTGTTCGCCGAGCAGTACTGGAACTCGCCGGTGCCGCCGTCGCCGCGGAGGGTGGTGAGGAACTCGTAGGTGTCGGCGGGGTCCCCGTCTCGCCGCGTGCGCCAGCCGGCGGAGCGATCGTGGGTCTGCACCTCCGAGGCCGGATCGACGTAGTCCTCGTTGTAGTCGATCGAGATCTGCATGTCGAGCACCTGCAGCACGGAGGGCCCGTCGTAGACGGAGCCCGCGAGCTCGGGTACATACTCGGTGACGGGCTGCGCGGGATCGATGCGCCCCTCGTCGATCAGCGCGCCGACGACCGTGCCGCACAGCGACTTCGAGACGCTCATCAGCAGGTGACGGTCGTCGGGTGCGAAACCCGCCCGGTAGTACTCGGCGAGGACCTCGGAGCCGCGCAGCACGAGGAATGCGTCGGTGCAGGTCTCCTCGAGCCGCTGCTCGAGATCGGGGAGCCGCGTCGCGAGCGCGTCGAGCCGCACGACGGGCTCCGCGGGCGTCGCCGGGTCGCGCCGGGAGACCGCCGCCGTGGGCAGCAGCTCGCCCAGGCGGGCGAAGGCCCAGCGGTTGTGCGGGGCCTCCTGCCAGCTGTCGAGTGTCGGCTCCCCGGCCGCGGCTCCGGGATACCTGGCGGGGTGCTGGCCGGTGGAACGTGCGTTCATCGAGTGTCTCCGAAGGTGTAGCCGCGGCGGGTGAAGAGATAGTAGAGGCCACCGCTGACGATCATCGCGACGGGGGCGGAGAGATCGATGTAGCCCATGGCCTCGGCGACCGCGCCGCTCCAGAAATCGGTGGTGAGGAAGAAGGAGGCGGCAGCGCCGCCGATGATCCCCGCGGCGAGGCCGGGAATGCTGAAGCCGCCGGTGTACCAGTACTTCGCCCCCCGGCGCTCGTCGAAGAGATCGAGGCCATCGTATC
Organism: Leucobacter shiyiweii; assembly: GCF_052446065.1. Lineage (GTDB taxonomy): Bacteria > Actinomycetota > Actinomycetes > Actinomycetales > Microbacteriaceae > Leucobacter. Next base: position 61,247 of record NZ_JBQTGR010000003.1, read on the forward strand.
GGTTGCGGCGCAGCCAGATGTCCATGCAGTAGACGGTGATGCCCGGAGCCGAGATGAGGATCAGCACCTGCAGCATGATGTTCACCGCGTCGAGCAGGCTGGTCGACATGACCAGGTAGATGGTGAAGAAGGTGCCGAGCACGCCGATGATGATGGCCGAGGGGATGCGCCGGATCGGGATGCCGATCGACTGGAACGCCATGCTGGCGGTGTAGGTGGTCATGCCGTCGACCGCGTCGCGGATCCCCTCCCCGAAGCGGCTCCCGATCTCGGCGCCCCGGCTTCCCGGATCCGTGCCCGTCACCGTCGCGGTGATGATCTCCACAGCGTTCCTCTCCTGTTCCGGGGCCGGGCCCCTACTTGCCGGCCTCGAGGACGGCGTCCCACATCACCTCGGAGGCGATCGCGCCGAGCGCGGTCGCGTTCACCGACAGCCGCCCGCGCGACGACCCCGGGGTCGTCGGCAGATCGATCTCGTCGGTGGTGACGGCGAAGAGCGTGTCGCCGTCCATGTCGGTGTGGAACGGCTGGATGCCGCGGTGCATCGAACTGTGCACCTGCTTGGCGAACTGGTTCAGCTCGACGGGGCTCATCCGCACGTTCGTGACGATCGCGCTGATCGTGGTGTTGCCGGCCTCGGTGACGGGCGGGACCTGCTCGGCGAACGCCTCCTGGTAGTCGAACACCGGGTGGCGCCGGACCCCGGTCTGCGCGTCGTAGTTGCCGCGCACGATCCCGCCCGCGCGGTCCATGATCACGCCGACCGGGTTCGGCACGACGACGGCGAGGATGCGCACGTCGCCGAGACGACGGAACGCCGCGCCCTGCCCGGTGATCTCGGTGCGGTCCCAGTCCACCTTGCCCGCGGACGCGCTCATGCCCGCGCCCGCCCGCCCCTGCGGGAACTCACCGGGAACGGCGAATTCGAGCGCCGCGCGGCCGAGCGCCTTGTCGGGGTAGACCGCGGTGGAGCGCGCCGAGAAGTCGTAGATGACCGCCGACGACACCAGCTGGGCCTCGGCGAAGCCGGTGCGATACTCGAGGCGTTCCAGGAGCGCGCCGCTCACCCCGGCGCCCGCCTCGAGCCCGTAGCTGGCTCCGCCGGCCAGGCAGATGGCGTGGTTGAAGTCGTACCCGCCGGACAGACCCACGGCTCCGCCGCGCGCGTCGACCGCGGTGCGGGCGCCCGCCGGGACGTGGATGACCGTCGCACCGGTGGGCCCCTCCTCGTAGTGCGCCGAACCGACGCTGACGCCCGGGAAGTCGAACCGCAGCGTCTCCCGCCCGGTGCTCCTGACCGGCACGAGGTCGAAGGCGGCGTTGCCCGGGCCGCCGAAGACGGGCGGGCCCGCCAGGCGGGGCGCGGGATCCACGACGATCCCGCCGTCGATATCCGTGAGTGCGTGGACCGGTGTCGTATTCATAGGGCCTCCAAGAGTGTCTGCGAGTAGGGGTGCTGGGGGTTGCGGAAGAACTCCTCCGTCGAAGCGGTCTCGACGAGGTCGCCGCGGAAGAGCACGGCGACACGGTCCGCGACGCGCTCCACGGCGCCGAGATCGTGCGAGATGAAGAGGGCGCCGAAGCGGTGCTCCGCCTGCAGTTCGCGGATGAGCGCGAGGATCTGCATCTGCACGGCGACGTCGAGCGCGCTCACGGCCTCGTCGAAGACGATGAAGCGCGGCTCGGTCACGAGCGCCCGGGCCACCGAGACGCGCTGGCGCTGTCCTCCGGAGAGCTCGTGGGGGTAGCGCTCGGCGAAGGCGGGGTTCAGCCCCACCTGCTCGAGCATCTCCGTCACGCGCTGCCGCTGCTCGGACCGGCTGAGGTCGCGCCGCGCGACCGTCAGCGGTTCGCGCACCGACTCCCCGACCTTGCGCCGGGGGTTGAGCGACCAGTGCGGATGCTGCAGCACCGCCTGCAGCTTGCCGGCGTTGGCCCTGCGCGATCGCGTGAAGGGTTCGCCGAGCAGCAGCACCTCGCCGGAGTCGGGCCGCTTGAGGCCCAGGGCGACCGAGGCGGTCGTGGTCTTGCCCGATCCGGACTCGCCCACCAGCCCGAGCGTCTCGCCCGGGGCGACCTCGAGCGTCACCGCGTTCATGGCGCGGACGGTCCGCCGCTTCGCTCCCGCCCCGCTCGTGAACGCGACGCTGACCTCGCGCAGCTCCAGCACCGGGGCCGTATCCGTGTCCGGATGGGACGCAGACATCATTCCGCCTCCTTCGTCGTGGGATCCTGGCGGCCCGGTATCGCGGCGACCAGCGTTCTCGTGTAGTCCGCCCGCGGCTCGTCGAGCACCTGCGCGGCCGGCCCCTCTTCGACGATACGCCCCTGGTGCATCACGACGATCCGGTCGCACCAGCGACGTACGGCGCCGAGGTCGTGGCTGATCCAGATGAGGCTCGCGCCGGAGCGCTGCACCAGGTCGACGATGAGGGTCAGGATCTCGTCGCGCACCTGTGCGTCGAGCGATGCCGTGGGCTCGTCGGCGATCAGGATCTCGGGCTCGCGCGCCATGGTCAGCGCGATCGCGATGCGCTGCGCCATTCCGCCGGACACCTCGTGCGGATAGAGTCGGAGCACCCGATCCGGCTCGAGGATCTTGACGCTCGCGAGCAGCTCGGTGAGCGACTCCAGGTCGGTCGGTCGTCCGAGCGGCCTGAGCGCGAGCTCGAGCTGGCGACGGATCCGCATCGTCGGGTTGAGCGAGGCGATGGGATCCTGCGGGATGAAACCCAGCGACTCGCGTCGCAGCGCCCGTATCGCATCGGGCGCGAGGTCCGCGAGATCCCTGCCGAGCACGTGCACCGACCCGGAGGTCACGTGGCAGGCCCGCGGCAGCATGCGGCCGATCGCCTGGGACACGGTCGACTTGCCGGATCCCGACTCGCCGACGATCGCGAGCAGTTCGCCGCGGGCGACATCGAGATCGATCCCGTCGAGCGCTCGGGTCACGCCGAGACGGGTGCGGTACTCGGCGCTGAATCCCGTGAGCGAGACCACCGGGGCAGCGGGGGCGTTCGCGGTCATACGAGGCTCCTTGTCTCGCGCGGATCGAGCCGATCGCGCATCGTGTCGCCGATGAGGTTGATGGAGAGGATCGCGACGACGAGCACCGCGGCCGGGATGAACAGCAGCCAGGGCGCCTGCAGCATGTAGCTTCCGCCCTCCTGGATCAGCAGGCCCAGCGACGAGCGGGGCGGCTGCACCCCGTAGCCGAGGAAGCTCAGTCCTCCCTCGACGAGGATGCCGACCGACAGCGCGTACGTCCCCTGCACCGCGATGGTGCCGCTGACGTTCGGCAGCAGGTGCCGGAAGAGGATCACCGGGGCCGACACGCCGCTGATCTTCGCGGTGGTCACGAAGTCGCGCTTGGCGACCGACATCGCCGCCGCGCTCACCATGCGGGTCATGAGCGGCACCGTGACGAGCACGATGCTGGAGAGCACCGCGGCCTGGCCGGGGCCCACGACCGCGGCGATGAGGATCGCGAGCACGATCGACGGGAAGGAGTAGAGGACGTCGCTCAGTCGCATGATGACTTCGCGCGCCCAGCCGCCCGCGTAGCCGGCGATGAGGCCGAGGATCACGCTGATGACCGCGGTGCACACGACGGCGAGAGTGGAGAGGACGAGCGTGGTGCGCGTCCCCTCGAGCAGGCGTGCGAGCACCGAGCGGCCGAGGGCGTCCGTGCCGAGCGGGTACGCCGCCGACGGCGGGCTGAGCCGGGTGCCGACGATCTTCGCCGGGTCGCCGGCGAACGGGATGACGGCGGCGGCGACCGCGACGAGCACGATGAGGCCGAGCGCGCAGGCGGCGGCGATGAAGAGGGCGTCGCGGGGCGGGCGGGTCTTGACCGCGCGCTTCTTCTTGGAGAGCGGGAGGGAGTAGGTGGTCATGATCCTGCCTTCCCGGTGACGGCGACGCGCGGGTCGAGCGCGCTCGTGATGAGGTCGAGCACGAGGCTCAGCACGACGAAGACGGCGGCGGCGAAGAGCACGGTGGCCTGCACGACCGCGAAGTCCCGGCGGCCGAGCCCGGTGACCATGAATGATCCGAGACCGGGCAGGTTGAACAGGGTCTCGATGATGACGGCGCCGCCGAGCAGGTAGGCGGTGATGGTGCCGAGCAGGGTCAGGATCGGGATGCCGGCGTTGCGGAGCACATGGTGGCGCACGATGTGCCGGGTCGTCTCCCCGCGCGCGACGGCGGCCGTGATGTGCGGTTCGACGAGCACTCCCATGACGGCGTCGCGCGTCGTGCGCGCGGTCGCCGCGACGCAGAAGACGGAGAGCACCAGGGCGGGGAGCAGGAGCGCCCCGAGCGTCGGCCAGAATCCGGTGCCGATGCTCGCGAACCCGCCGACCTTCAGGCCGAGCGAGAACTGCGAGAAGAGGAAGATCACGATGCTGCCGAGCACGAATTCCGGCACGCTGATGCCGATGCTCGACACGACGCGGCCGACGGCACCGCCCTGCTTCGCTCCGGACCTCACGCCCGTCCAGATCCCGAGCGGAACCCCCACGAGCAGCGTCACGGCCATCGCCATGATCGTGAGCGTCGCGGTCACCGGGATGCGCTCGATCATCTCGCCGGAGACGGAGCTCTGCGTGACGTAGGAGGTGCCGAGCTCCCCCGTGAGCACCTGCCCGATCCAGGCGAAGTACTGCACGAAGATCGGCTGATCGAGCCCGTACGCCTCGGCGAGCAGCTGCCGCTCCTCGGCGGAGGCGAGCGGGCCGAGGATGATGTCCTCGTAGCTGCCGGGCATGAGACGGATCGCGACGAAGATGAGCACCGAGACGCCGAGCAGGGTGATGAGCGCGCTCATCACCCGCCCGGCGGACCAGCGAAGGATCTGCATCATTCGGGACTACTCCCCGGCGATCCGGTAGTCGGCGATGTTGCGGAGGATGTTGCCGTACCCCTCGTTGCTCTGGATCGTCGGGCTCACCGCCGCGGTGTCGAACCCGATGATCGACGGCCGGTGCACGAGCGGCACCATCTCGGCGTACTCGTCGGCGGAGGCGCACAGCTCGGTCAGCACCTCGGCGCGCGCGTCGGGATCGGTCTCGCTCGCGCCCTCGGCGATGAGCGCGTTGAGATCCTCGTGCACGCCCGTGAAGCCCACGTTGAAGAAGGCCTGCTCGGGGTTCCACCACTTGGTCACCATGGAGGGATCGGAGTACCCCGCGAACCAGCTGATCGACAGATCGAAGTCGCCCGGCTGGGCCGAGATGACCCGCTCGATGTAGATCGCGCTGTCGACCTGCTCGATCCGGACGGTGACGCCGATCTCCGCGAGCTGCTGCTGCACGAGCTGGGCGATCTGCGCCATGACGGGGTTCGAGGTGTCCACGATGAGGTCGAGCTCGACGTCTCCGGCGCCCGTCTCCTCGATGGTCGCCCTCGCGTCCTCGATCGCGGCCTGCTCCGAGGGCAGCTCGTCGACCCGGCAGGCGCCGGGCAGGTTCGAGGGGGTGATGCCGGTGGGGGTCGTTTCGCCGGCGAAGACGATGTCGGCGATCGCCTGGCGGTCGATCGCGGTGTTGATCGCGAAGCGGACGTCCTGGTCGTTCAGCGGACTGTCGGGCTTCTGCGAGTTGACGAGGACGTAGTAGAAGTCGCTCTGCGTCTGCTTGACGATCTGGAGGCCCTCGTTGCCGCCGAGCTGCGACAGCGAGTCGATGTTGACGAACTTCGCCATGCCGGTGCTGCCCTCGCGGAGCGCGGCCTGCCTGGTCGACTCCTGATCCACGATCTGCAGTTCGAGGGTCTGCACGGCGAGGTTGTCGCCGCCGTGCCAGTCGGGGTTCGCGGTGAAGGTCCACGATTCGTCCTGCCGGTGGTCGGCGACGAGGTACGGGCCGGTGCCGAGCATGGTGGTGGTGAGGTCGACGCTGCCGTCGTTCACCTCCTCCATGGGGAGGATGGCGGCCGGCGGGATCGCGAGCGCGGCGAGGAACGGCGCGTACGGGCTGCCGAGCTTCACGGTGACCTGATCGTCGCCGGTGGCCTCGATGGACTCGACGGGGCCCATCAGGCCGGACCACACGCTCATGCTCGCGACCTGGCGCTCGAGGCTGCCGACGACGTCGTCGACGGTGAGCGCGCGGCCGTTCGAGAAGGTCGCGGTGGTGTCGATCGTGAAGACGTAGGTCGTGTCGTCCGGCTGCTCCCAGGAGGTGGCGAGCTTCGGCTGGATCTCGAAGTTCTCGTCCGTGGTCACGAGCGTCTCGTAGACGAGCCCCATGATCGTCCACGAGGTGTCGTTCTGCGCGGTCTGGGGGTCGAGCCCGTCGGCCTCGCTCGTGTCGTAGTCCAGCTGCACGGTGAGGGCGCCCGTGCCCGTGAGCGCCTCGTCGGCGACCGCGAGGAAGCCCGGCGCGGCCTCCGTCTGCTCGGTGCCGCCCGGCGCCGAGCCGGGCGCGGCGCAGGAGGTGAGGACGCACGCGAGGCTCAGCGCGATCGCGGCGCCGGCGGCCGCCCGGGAGCGGGTTCGTTGGTTGATCAACATCGTGGTGACTCCTTCGACAGTGGTGGTGGCCCGGACCGCGGCGATGCGCTCCGGCCGGCGGCGCCCGCCGATGGGCGCGCCTTGGATGATCACGGTACATACATAAATCGTTTTACTCTGCTACCGTCGTGAGGTAAAACGATTTATGTAAAAATGCACGGCACCCACCGCCCCACGAGATCCTCGTCTCGACCGACTCGTCATCCGGCGCATCGGCGGATGCTCCGGGCCTCCCGGCTCCCGGTCCTCCGCCGCTGAGGCGAGTCCGCCCCATGCGCGCTGGTCAGGAGGCGTCGAGATCCCGCGATCACGCGGGTCCCCCCAGATGTTCAGGGTGAGCACGCGGAGATTCATGGTGTCGGTCATGCTTCCACGCTAACCATCATCCGTGAACGAAGTTCCACATCGAAGTGAACAGTGGAAGTTGCGTCAATCCTCCGCATGCAGGTCGGCCTGCACGTCGAGTTCCACACGGTCAGCGCGGAAGCGCGCGAGGCTGTACTGCAGCGGCGTCCCATCCGGAAGCGTGTCGAGCGAACGGACGACGAGGACCGTCGACCCGGGAGGGAGGCCGAGATCCGTGTTTTCCGCGCCTGTCGCGACTCGAGCGCTGACGCGGCTCCAGGAGCGGACGTAGTCGTCGGGGACGGGGCGACGCAGCCGGCAGGCGATCGGGAGAGGGCGCTCGGTGCCCCCGGCGGCGACAGCCCGCCGGGTGCCCGGGAGGCGCCCGGCCGGCCGGTCCCCCGGCGCCGGGGGGAGCCCTGCGGCCCGTGCCCGATGGGCGGGCGCACGCCGGCCGGTGCCCGCGCCTCACACCGTCAGCGTGCGCCACTCCCCCGTCTCGGCCTCGGTGGGCATGCCGTCGAGGATCCGGATCGTGCGGGCCTCCGGGTCGGTGATGAGCGTCGCGAGGGTGGCCCACCGGTCCCCGTAGCCCTTGGACATGTCGGCGCGGCAGGTGAGCGGCGGCTCGCCCTCCTCGGTCAGCAGCACCCGCACCAGGTCCCCCGGAGCGACCGGCAGGCCCTCGGCGAGGCGCGCGCGCACGAGCGCGAGGCGCTCCGAGGAGTCGGGCTCGTAGATCTCGGACTTCTGCGCCGCGAGCGGCGTCTCGTGCTGGAAGTGATTGGTGCGCTGCACCGAGCCCGCGACCGCCTCGATCACGAACACCCCCGCGGGGCTCATCTCGACCGACACTGCGCGCTGCGCGTCGAGCATCGTGAACGCCGAGGACGACGCGATCGGCGCCTCGCGGATCAGCTCGATGGCCTCGTCGACGGAACGGCACTCCGAGAGCACCACGCTCGAGAGCACGTGCATGGGCACACCGTCGGGGCGATCCTCGCGGTGCCCGAGGATGTTGAAGTGCAGGGCCAGGCCGGCCTCGTTCACGCCGATCTTCGAGAGGATGCCCTGCTCGGTCAGGCCGGCGTAGCGCAGCCCGGGGCCGGAGACCGTGTGCGTGTGCCAGAACGGATCGAGCTCGACGTGCCAGTCCCAGGTCTGCACGCCGTAGCGGTGGTCGCCGATCTCGGCCGTGAGCGTCGAGCACTCGCTCGACGGCTTCTCGCCGAGGGCGATGATCTCGGTGCGGGCGTTGAGCGCGACGACCTGCGAGAGCTCGACGCCGGCCCCCTCGGCGATCCCCTCGAACTGCTCGAGCAGCCCCGGCCGCCAGCCGCGCAGCGCGGAGACGACCCGCGCGACGCCGTCGCGCTCGCGCTCCTCGTCCACGCCCAGCACGCGGAACAGCTCCGCGTACTTCGTGTAGGCGCCCCCGAGGCTTCCGCGCAGCGCGGCGCCCCGGCTGAGGCCCAGTTCGCGGGGCGTGGCGCCCGCGACCTCGAGGTGCCGGAGTCGGTGGCCGGGTCGCCGACGATCTGCAGCAGGGCCGGCACCTGGTCGGTGATCCGCACCTCCTGGTACTCGCTGACGTCCTGCGGGATGTTCATCGAGATCCGGTACGTCGCGGTCTCGTCGAGGGAGCCCAGGACGCCGTCGCCCTCGGAGACGATCTTCGTGAACGCCCCCGGCGGGTCGGGCAGGCCCAGTTCCACCTCGGTGTTCGGCTTCGGCTCCGGGTCCTCCGGCTGCTGGTCGCCCGGCAGGTTCGGATCCCACTGCACCGAGACGGTCGCCGTGTTCGTGAGGGCGCCGTTGTCGGCCGAGATCGCGCCCGACGCGACCTTCACCACAACGTCCACGGTCAGCGCCTGCCCGGCGTTCGCCTGCACGGTCGCCTGATCCAGCGCCCAGGTCAGCGTCTGGCCGGCGACCGTGGCGTTCACCCCGGCGAGCCCCGTGTCGGACACGTACTCCAGCTCGGCCGGCAGTGCGTCCGTCAGGGTGACGCCCGCGTAGTCGGACACGTCCTGCGGGAGGGTGAAGCCGAGGCGGTAGGTCGCGGTGTCCGGCGAGGTCGGCGACTTGTTGATGAGCTTCAGGTCGGCGCCCGAGCCCTGCGCGTCCTTGAACACGCTGTCCGGGTCGATGGGCTCGGGGTAGGAGACCACCACGTTCTCGGGGTCGGGGTCGGGGTCGGCCGGATCCTGCGCATCCTGGATGGGCGTCACCGCCCACGAGCCGGTGTTCGTCAGCGTCCCGTTGTCCGTGTCATCGATCCCGTCGCCCGCGACCGCGAGGGTCATGGTGAGGGTCTTGCCGGCGAGGGCCGCCGCGTTCGACGCGTCGGTGAGGTCGACGGTCCACCGGGTGGAGGCCGCGGTGAAGGTGCCGAGGCCGGTGACGTCGGCGCCGTCCGCGTCCACGCTCGGCGTCCCCTCGACCGCGAGGCCGGCCGGCAGCGTATCGATCAGCGTGAACGACGCGTAGTTGCGCACGTCCGCCGGAAGCTTCGCCGACACCTGGAACTGCACCGCGTCATCCGCGTGATTCAGCACGCCCGCGTCCCATGCGGGCTTGCCCGCCTCGCCGCTCGACAGCGCCTTCGTCAGCCCGGTCGGCGCGGGCGTCAGCCGCAGCTCCACCTCCGTGTTCGTGGCCGGCGGGAGGTCCTCGGTCGAGGCGTCCGAGAAGGTGACCGTCGTGTTCGCGGTGTTCGTGATCACCCCGTTGTCGGCGGCCGTCGCGTTCGCTGCCGCCCTGACGGGGATCGTCAGGGTGATCGTCTTCCCCGCCGCGTCCGCCAGTTGCGCCGGCGTGTCCAGCGTCCACGTCACGGTGTTACCGGACGCGGACGCGGTGCCGGACGCCGTCGTCGGGGAACCGACGATCTGCAACGTGCTCGGCACGGCGTCCGTCGCCACGATCGACGCGTACTCCGACACGTCCGCCGGCACGTTCATGGAGATCGTGTACTCGGCCGTCTCCTCCAGGCTGTTGAGGATCCCGTCGCCGTCCGACTTCACCTTCGTGAACCCGGACGGCGCGTCCGGCAGCCCGATCTCGAGTTCGGTGTTCGTGGCGGGATCGGGGTCCGCCGGCGGGTCCGGCATCGACGGGTCGTAGTCGACGTGCAGGGCGGCGGTGTTCGTGACCGCGCCGTTGTCCTGCGACGTCGCGGCCGCCGACAGCTTCACCGTCACGTCCACGGACACGGTGGATCCCGCGGCCGCGGCGATCTGCGCCTGGGTCAGCGTCCAGGACAGGTCCTGCCCGTTCACGGTCGCCGCGGCACCCGCCAGCCCCGAATCGGACTGATACGCCAACTCGTCCGGGAGCGTGTCCGACAGCGTGAGCCCCTGATACCCCGAGACATCCGACGGCAGATCAAACGACAACCGGTACGTGGCCGTGTCGCTCGTCTTGTTGATCAGTTTCAGATCCGCACCCGTGCCCAGGGCGTCCTTGCCGAAGGAGGGCGGGGCTTGCGAGGTGGCCCGCACGGTGATCTTGCGAGGGCTCTGTTGCAAAAATCGTGAAGCTTGAGCATGCTTGGCGGAGATTGGACGGACGGAACGATGACGGATTTCAAGTGGCGCCATTTCCAGGGTGATGTGATCCTGTGGGCGGTGCGCTGGTATTGTCGCTATCCGATCAGCTATCGCGACCTTGAGGAAATGCTGGCGGAACGCGGCATTTCGGTCGACCATACGACGATCTATCGCTGG